>JAFAQG010000372.1 GCA_019246575.1 Acidobacteriaceae bacterium | reverse complement strand
CAGCCCGATGCTCGACCGGCTGTTTCTCCCTTTCCGGTTTCTCCGGCTTCGCTTTCGGCACCCGGAGGTGTTGTTCCAGCTCGGCGGCCATGTGAGCGCGGTGTTGGGGCCGGACGTGCTCGAGCGTGCCGATCATCCATTTCATGGCGTCGACGCGGCCATACAGATCGGTGAGATCGAACTTACTTCGGGCCCGATCCGCTACATAGCTGACCAGCGGCGGCACTTCGCGGATCTGTTTGCGGTACTCCTTTCTGCCGTTCTGCAGAATCCAATCCGCGGGATCGCCAGGAAGTTCCAGAGCTCGCACGTTTAGTCTGGCGTCGAGCAATTTGAGCGTGTGCCTCTCAACGGCGAACTGGCCTGCTTCGTCCGAGTCGAGATTCAGAATCGCCGATTTGGTGCGCTCTTTTACCAGGGTTACCTGTTCGTCTGTTAAGGCGGTGCCTGACCCAGCGACGACATTCCGTACACCTGCCTGATGGGCGGCGATCGCATCCAGATAGCCCTCCACAATGACGACCTGTCGCGTTTTCGCGATGTGCTCGGACGCCCGCGCGAAGTTGTAGAGTTGGTGGCCTTTCGTGTATAGGAGTGTTTCAGGAGAATTGATGTATTTCGGGCCGCTCTCGTCCGGCGCTTTTCTCGCCGCAAAGGCGATCGTCTCGCCGGCAGAATTCTCGATCGGAAACATCAGACGGCCACGGAACCGATCCAGGAACTCATTCCCACGCCGGACGAACAGCCCCGAGGCTTCCATCAACTCCGGCCCGTAAGGGCGCAACTTCTCGACCAGCTCTTTGCCGGATGCCCCGGCCAAACCGAGACCAAATTCTCTTGCTGTCTCCAAACGGATGCCGCGCTCCTTAAGATACTCTCGGGCGCCGGCGCCGCTGGCCGACTCCAGATTGGCAAGGAATGTTCTCCGCGCGATCCCGTGCATCTCGAGCAGAGCATCTTCGCGCTCCGATCGCGCAATCGTGGTAACAGGCTGCCGGGTAACTTCCGATTTCGGCAGCTTCGCACCACCGGTGTGCTCGCGCAATACTTCCCGGTCATCCGCTATGGCGGCGGAGATCAAACCTTCAAGATGGGCGCGCCAAGCCCGATCCTCACGTAGCCAGCGCGGTTCTCCCGCCGCGCGAGTGCGCCATTCGATCAGCTGCAGCCCGGAATTCGGATCCTGCCCATTCGCCAGACGAACGAAGTGTTCTTCCGAAACCGGCGAACCCGGTTCGAGGCCAAATGCTTCCGCTTCCGTACCGAACCAGATCCCTTTTGCTTCGCCCGATTCCGAGTAATAGCGCTCGTAATTCGAGACGTACTGCTCGCGATGATATTCGATCACGCCGGATGCCGAAAGGGCTTGAGAGATCTTAACCATGGGCGTCGAGCTCCTCGTTCTCTTCGGCAAGCAGCATCTGAAGGATCCAACTCGCCCGCTCCCAGTAGTAACCAGGGCAGAGCTTCTCATGATCCCGATCTCGCGGCGGGTTGCACAAACATCCAAACTCTTTGGCCGGCATCATCGCCTGAAACCGCCGGTGCAGCTTCCGAGCGAAATCCGCCCGGACCTCTTCCGCGGTCACGATTCCTGCGGACATGTACCCTCCTTTTCAGCGGGCCCTTTCTTCGCCCGCTTACTTGCTGGCCGATAAACAAACGCGGCGGCTTGTTCCGCTTTCGACTGCCGCTCCTGCTCTTCCTTGCGCCGGAGCTCATCCAGGTTCGGCATCGGCAGGGTTGGGACGCCTTCGCCTGTCAGTTGCAAATAACTTTCAGCAATGGGCGAGCGCTTGTCCGCCAGGGCAATCTTCAATGCCACAATCTCGTTGCCATACCGCAAATACCCGCAGCGCGGCTCCAATCCCGCTAACTCCGCCGGCAGCACTACACGTTCCATGCGCTGCTCGGTCGTGTAGGTCCGCTCTCCCTTTTCCCCGCGGTGCTCCCGGATGCGCTCCATCTCCCGGTCGCCGATCATCTTGCTCGCCCACTCGGCCGCTTCCGCTTCGCCCGTGCGCAAGATTATCTTCGTGTAGGGCGCTGAAAAGATTCCCTCGGCTTCTTCGCCATAGATGGCCTTGATACCGGAGCGCCCCTGAAACCCAACCACGATCGTCAAACCACTCTTCCGCGCCTCGGTCAGAGCGGATTTCAGCTGCGACAATTCTTGCAGCGTGGGAAGCTCATCGAGGATCATCCGGACGCGCGGCAGTTCCTTGACTTCCCCCATCGAGAGTAGCCGCAAGATCAGCGAGTCAATCCATAAGCTTTGTAGCGGCCGCAAGGCGGCGCGTGTGTCCTGTGTGGACGTCAGAAAAACCCAACCCTTCCTTGTCTTCGTCCACTCGCGAGCCGACCACGTCGTGCGTTCCCCTTCGGGCTCGGGAACCTGCCGCAATGCGAACACCGGAGCAGTCAGGGTCGAGATGATGCCGGCGCGCTGGCTTTCGGCGTTTTCTTTCAGCATTTCCTCGAGCTCCGTTCCCTTCGAGATCGCATCGATGAGAGGCTTCGCGTGCGTCATTAATTGGGCGAGCTCTCGAGCGTTCGGCCGGTAATGCACCATGCAGTGCTGCAGGATTAGCCGGGCGGCGTTGGTGAAGAACCAATCGCGGCGCTGCGGGCTGCCGGGATACAAGCTGGCCGCCATGGCGAGCGAAGTGGCTTCGGCACTGGTCTGATCCGTGTAGTCGATTTCGTAGCTCGGATCCCAGTGCGCGCAGCGAGCGTCGGTTGAGTTCAGGATCACATCGCCCCGGTCCGGCCGGTAATAGCGGGTGATGAATTCCCGGTGCGGATCATAGATCACGCAAGTCTCGCCTACGGCCTCCGCTTCGTCCGTCACGTGGAGGATCGCTTGCGTTTTCCCCGATCCGGTGTCCCCGATCATCTGCACATGATGCGTTTCCAGTTCCGGAGCGATGCGGATGAACTTCACGAGCCGGCCACGAATCAGCTCGCGCCAAGAGCGAACCCGCAAGGCATACCAGAAGCTCAGTACCCATTCACCCGGCGACCTGCGCCCTTCGGTTCGCCAGCCGATTCCTACACCCTTCACAGCACGTCGAAACTCGGCCCGTGATCGCATCACGGGGCCGCGCAACTGCCGGCCGCTTGCACGAAACTCCAGATGCCGTTCCTGATCCAGGAACCAGGCAGTCGTCCAAAGCGCCGCAGCGAAGGCGAAGCCGAGCAGGAGGGGCCGCATCAGCAACTCCACCGGCCAGCGCCGGCCATAGATGTTCGTGCGCAGCCAGGACCCATAGGTTCCGCGTGTCATCGAAACGATGGCCGGGTGAGGATGCAATGTAAGTTTCAGCTCTCCGACGGCCGGTACTTCCTGACCCCGAATCGTGTAGCAGATGACGACTTGAGTCTCGGTCCCACTCGGCTTGCGCGAACCGAAATCGAGCAGCCTCGTGAGCGCCGATAAGTCCGGAGTGAGAGTTGCCCGTAAATAGTCGCCGAGGTACAAACGCTCGAGTTCCGGGAGGCGGTGAGACCAGAGCGCAACCGCGCCCCAGATCACCAGCGGCGTGAGCAGTCCCGCAGCTGTCTGATAGAGCGGCCACGGGGGACGAAGATAGGCGCGATACATCTACTTACCTTTCATCGTTCGACCAAGCAGGACGCGATCCTCGATCGCTTCCACTTGCGACTCGATCTTTCGCACAGCCCCCGGCGTCAGATCCGCTTCCGCCGCCGCTTCCCAAATGCGCGTCGTCAGCACCCGCAAGCGGTGAACTTCGGCAAGCAGCCGCGTATAGGTGATGAGTTCCTTGGGCCGCATCAGCTCACGCCGGATGTATTCCGACAAGGTGAGCCCAAAAGCCTCCGCCCGCGATTCCAACTCCATCAACTCCGTAGCCGTAAGCCGCAGTGTTGTCCGCGCCTCGCGGAGCCCCCGATTATTGGAATTTCCGTTCATTTTTCCTCCAACGAACACATCTCCCCGCGTTGCGGAATGCTGTTTGGAGCTATCGGATCTCATTGATTTCACAAGCCCGCGTCAGACATTCGTCGGACACGCCATTTAGAGGGCTACAGCGAGCGATTTTTCCTCGCTGCGCTCCCGTTCCAACACGCGCTGCCGCACTTGAATTTCGTCTACTTCGAGCGCTGCCGGGAGGTCTTTTGCGATCTCAGGATGCTGCCGCGCGATGGCTTCGCGCGTAGCATTAAACTCCTCGGCGCGGCCTCGCCAGTGGTTCAAAGCGGCAACCGCTTCCATAGCGGTATCCACCTCTACGGAACGCCAGCCGGCACTAATTTCATGCGCTCTTTGGCTCAATATGTCGCGCCAACTCTCGCGTTCTCGCTCCAACATCTGCGGCTCCTTCTCCTTTCTGGTGATCCCCTGGCGCCACGCGACCGTCTCGGCAGCTAGTCGCCAAGGCATCGGAACGGATAAGTTGGTCGTGTCTTTGATGTGCCCGCGCTCGGTGTCGAGCAGGTGTTCGAGGCGCTCGCGCCGCTCCGGAGCTTGCTCCTCCAGGCGTAGAATTCGGCGCGCTTCCTCGGCCGCACGGCGATCCCGTTCCGGCCAGCCGCGATATTTTTCTGTGTTCTGTAATCGTTCCATCTCGGCGTCGATCTGGCGAATCCGCCCGTATGCCTTGTAGAGATTCGGCGGCAACACCTCCATCCGCGTACCGTCGTAAATATGCTTGAGCTGCTCGGTCAGAGATGCCCGCTCTTCTCTCAATCGCGAAAGCTCGGCCACCACGTCGTCATGCTCGAAGGGCCCTTCGCGTTCGAATAGGTTCTTAAATCTTTCCAGCTCCTCCGGGGTGAGCGTATCGTGCTGGTGCCGAATCACTCGTTCCGGTTGCATTACGCGGGCCCTCCTGGCCGAATGAATTCCTGTCGGCCGCCGTCCTTATCGCTGGCGCTAATGGACACTCTGTTCTGTAAAACTGCCGCCTCGTCGCCCGTGTTGCCCACACCCGGGGACTTTCGCGTTTGTCCCTTTTTGGGCTCTTGGGCAGGCGCCAGCACTTCGTTTCCATCCGCTCGCCAGCGCTGAAAATCCTTATCCGCTTCGATGGATTTGCGCAAGACTTCCTGGATGACGTACCACTCTTCGCTCTCCAGAAAGCGGGCGTAATCGCGCACCAGAGCGATGACTTCCGGCCGGATTTTAGCCTTGATTTCCTCCCGCTCGGTGCGGTCCTGTTTCTCGATAAAGGGCATATTCCTCCTCTCTGTCGTCCGCCAGATAGAGCGGATCGACGCAACATTCACCGGGCTTCACCTGCCCGCATTCGGTCACACGGCGACGCCCATCGGCTTCCCTCCGGATATGCACGACGTAATGAATCGTGCGCGCGACTTGAGCCCCAACGAACTCTGCAGACAAGTTGGAATGGGCTGCCAGGGCCAGGTCACCGAGTCGGTGCAAGGCGTCCTGGGCGCTGTCGGCATGAACCGTAGAAAGCGTTCCCGAGTGGCCGGTGTTCATGGCCTGCAGGAGCTCGTAAGCCGATTCCGGCTCGCGTACTTCGCCGATCACGATCCGATCGGGACGATGCCTCAGTGCCGCAACCAAAAGCTGCGCCACGGTCACAGCAGAGCGGTTCGATGTGGCATCTCGAGCTTCCCAACGCAGCGCATTCGACTGCGAAACGGCCAGCTCGCGCGGCTTCTCGATGACGATGATGCGATCGGTTACCGGTGCTTCATCGAGCAGAGCTTTGGCCAGTGTTGACTTGCCGGAACCCGTTCCGCCCGAGATCAAAATGTTCATCGATTGCCGGACAGCGGTGGCAAGAATCTCCGAGACGCTGTCTGCCAGAGTCCCCGATTCAATCAGTTCCGCGGCTGTATACCAGCGGTTAAATTTACGAATCGTTAACGACAGCTCACCAGCCAAAAGCACCGCAGCCACGCGCGATCCATCGGGCAGGCGGCCATCCAAAACGGGTTCTCTCTCGCTCAGATCCCGGCCGATTTCACGGGCAATGTTCTGCACCGGCATCAGCAAATCCTTCGGGTCGATCTGGGTTTGCAACACCCGCGAGAGCCGGCCGCCCCGGTCCACATAAACGCCTCCATCGGGATTCACCATGACGTCGGAAATATCGCCGGCCACGATGAGTTCACGCAGCCCATGCGGGAAGAACTTGAGCAGCGTCTCGAGTTCCATGACTACTACCGGAACGCGCGATCCTCATGAAACCAGATGATCGTCACACCCAGCGGATTCAGATTTTGAAACTGCGGTTCGCTCTCGCCGCGCTTGGCTGCCTGCACTGGGTCCACTTCGTAGCGGACCGTTACTGTCCAATGCTGACGTTCACTTTCGCCTGGCGGATTGATGATCTTCGTGAGATTAATGACGGCTTCGCCACTCGCGACGGCACCATCCATTTGCGAGCGGTTATCGAGCGAGGAGAACTGGATGTTGTCAATGAGAACATCTTGCTCGCGCTCGTTTCCCGCCAGGATCCTCGCCACTTTCGGCGCGTCCTGCTGCATCAACTGCTGCGCCAGGGAGGCGCTCAGGTAGTCGTAATTCTGCTTGAATTTTTCGCCGGCGACGGCCCTTACTAAGCGGTATCGATAGATCGCCCAGTCGTTCAGCCGCGCTCGAATCTCCGCTTCTCGCGGCGTGTAGTGGAACGAGGAATAGCGCTCCGCAGTAGTCTGTCCGAAGCCATCCACGCGCACCACAACAACCACCGGCGGCCGGTGCGCGAGCCAGAGATTCGCCGCGAGCGACACGACCAAACCGGTTGCCAAAACGACCCCGCCCGCTTGCAGCGTGCGGTAGTGCCGGAACTGTGCCGTATAAGCCGCATTACCGGTCGGATCGGGCGGCGGCAGGGTATCGTTGATCGAATCATCGAGAACGGTTTCCGGCATAGACTCTCCACTCACAAAGCGCCCAGCGCAGCGCGAATACCGCCGCCGACGGCGGATACATAGGACTGTCCAATCGAACCGGCTCCCGCAAATAGCGCCGAAGTCAGTCTCGGAATTTGGAACATCGAGTACACGAAAGCCACAGTGAGCATCAATACGATGGGCAGCAAGGCCAGCCAGTTCGCAATCGAAAAGTCGTCCCCCACACCATGGATAAAGAAGTAGATGTAGAGATTCGCCCACACCCAGCCAATCACCGTCGCCATTACGCGGTACATCGCAAAAGAGAACAGCCCCTGCAGCCAGTTCCAAAACCAGCTATAGAAGTGTTTCGTCAATGCCAA
>JAFAQG010000371.1 GCA_019246575.1 Acidobacteriaceae bacterium | reverse complement strand
CACGCTCCTCGGGCGTGAGTTTACGGTTTGCTCTGGTGCCGGTGTGCACCTGGAGATCCCGCCTCAAGGGTTTTGCCAACTCCCTCCCAGTGCCCGGGAAGCGGCGGATTCGCTCCGTCAGACACTGTTGCTGAGCTATTCGGTGCTCGAGTCGCACACCTGCTTCGCTTGACGTTGGTTGCAATGGGAGCTGAGGCGCAGGGCAGCCGTTCCTTCCGGCGATGCCGGCATGTAATGGTCGTTAATCTCTCCCAGCCTGTGTCGGGTCAGACCTTCGTGCCCAAGTTAGAATCACGGCTATGCAAGACAAATGGCGCGTCATCGCCTGCGCGGTAGCGGCGGGCGTTTTCATTACTCGGGCGAGCGATGTTCCAGCCAGCGTCCGGCCGGGCTTCGATGCAATTAAAGCCAGTGATTTAAAAGCAGACCTCACGTTTGTCGCATCCGATGCGCTCGAAGGCCGTCTGTCGCTAACGCGGGGCTCCGAAGTCGCAATACAGTGGATTCAGTCTGAGTTCGCAAAGGCGGGTCTAAAAACGGCTGCAAGCGAAAGGTTCCTGCAGCCTGTCCCGCTTTGGGAGTACCGTACAAATCGCGAAGCCGACTATTTGAAAGTCCAACGCGCCGGTTCAGAAGAGACGGTTCACTTTCCGGATGCTTTTGGCCAATTTCCGGAAAAGGTCGATGTGTCCGCGCCGGTCGTGTTTGCCGGGTTCGGGATTACAGCCCCGGAGCTTGAGTATGACGATTACAAGGCCATTGACGCGAAAAACAAGATCGTTCTTATTTTCGATCACGAGCCTCAGGAAACGGATGCCAAGTCGATCTTCAATGGGCGCGGCAATACGCGATACGCGACTGCCCGAGTCAAAGTTCTCAATGCTCAGGCGCATGGAGCCCTCGCAGTGCTTATTGTCGCCGAGCCAAATCGCAAGCATCTCTCAAATCAGGAGCGGATCGCAAAAACCGGGAGCCCGCAGCAGCGCAACCGGATTTTATCGGAGGCCATCATCGGAGACGCGGTACATATCCCGTACATGACGGTCTCCGACAAAGTGGCGGCCGAGCTGATGATGGCGCTGAATACCACGCCTTCGGATCTGCAGAAGAGAATCGATACTGATCTGACCACAGTGTCTCGTGACATTCCTGGCACGACAGTCACAGTCCACCTGGAGAATTCGCAAGCCCGGCAGGGCCGGAGCTACAACGTAGCGGGACTGCTCGAAGGCAGTGACCCTTCGCTTGCGGGAGAGACGATCGTAATCAGCGGCCACTTCGATCACGATGGCGCTTCGGGCGATCAGATCTGGCATGGTGCGGACGATAACGGTTCTGGGACGGTCGGTGTGGTCGAGCTTGCGCGCGCCTTCGCGAACAACCCTGAGCGGCCAAAGCGATCGATTCTTTTTGTCGTTTTCGCGGCTGAGGAGCGAGGGCTGCTCGGCTCCTACTATTACGTGCAGCACCCGCTCCGGCCACTCGAGACGACACGCGCGGTGATCAACTTCGACATGATCGGCCGGAATGAAACGCCTAGCGCGCAAACGAACGGCGTGATCGAGATCGCTCCGGACACCTCGAACGAACTGAACCTGATCGGGACCAATTACACACCCGACTACCGCCGCACAGTCGAGCGGGAGAACCAGACAATCGGGCTGCACTTGAATTACAAATGGGATCAGGACTCGTCTTTGAACGTGTTCTTCCGCAGCGATCAGTTCCCGTTCGCACTACACGGCATTCCCGCGATCTGGTGGTTCACAGGTTTCCATCCCGATTATCATCAGCCGACCGATACTGCCGATAAGATCAATTATTCGAAGATGGAAAAGATTCTGAAGCTCGCGTATTTAAGCGCGTGGAGCTTTTCCAACGAAGCTCCACCGAAGTTCAATCTCCGAACGGACGCTTCTACTTACTGACTGCAAAATTCGATTTGACCTTAGAACATCAACTTAAGACCAAACTGCATCTGGCGCATTGGCACATCGCCTGCCGTACTGCTGATTACTCCGAAGTTCGGTCCCCAGGTGTTACCGGGATTGCCCCAGTTCGGATGATTGAACGCGTTGTAAACTTCCCATCGAAACTGCAGAGAGGATTTCTCATATATGCGGAACGCCTTCATTAGCGTGAGATTTGCCGCGTTTCGGCCCGGGTTCGGGATCGTGTTTCGTCCCGCAGTGCCGAACGTACCAAAGGGCTGAAGCGTAAAGGCAGCAGTATTGAACCACTCGTTGGTTGTGGGATTGTCAAGGTTCGGCGATATACCGGTCGCGTTCAGCCGATCGCGT
>JAFAQG010000126.1 GCA_019246575.1 Acidobacteriaceae bacterium | reverse complement strand
CGATGTGGAACAGGCCGGCAAATCTGGTAATTCAGTAGCCGGCTGCGCGGAGGCAGGAATTCGCGGCCGTCGCGGCCAAGGGAGCGAAGGAGGCAATGTCCGGAACTCAGTCACTCAGTTTTGATCATCGGTTCGCCATCGAGGATCTGCTTGACGAGTATTTGGAGGCGTTTCGGACGGACAACAGACCAACTGTCGCGAGCGAACCGCAAGAAGCGGATATTCAAGCCGCAGCGGTGATGACGGCCGGGCAAAAGGAGGACGAATGCCGTGCTGCAAGTGCACGCGGATAGGAGACGAGAGATGAACGCGATTGACGAGCAGAGCAAGACCGCCGAATCCACGAACGTATTTCCGGCTCTGATTCATATTCAGGGAGTTCGTGGCGTCATTCCAACAGGAGAGCCGCAGAGAAGACGGATTACGGCGCTGCTCGATCATCCGGTGTCGAAACAGCTGGGAACATTTTCCTGGATACTCGTCATTTTGGCGCTGGCAGCCCGCCGCCCACTTAGCGCTTTCGTGGTAGGCGCCGTAATCTTTATCGGCCTCGTGATCGGATTCATCAACGCCGCGCGGTGGCTATTCGAAAAGCAAGAACGACGTGCAGGTCAAGGAGGGAAAACGTTTTGGATAACCAAGCAGTGAAACAAGCTGAAAAAGAGTCGCAGGCGCTGACCGCGAAGACAGACGATTTGGAAGCGAAGTGGGCCCGGGAGCGGCGCGAGGATTTATGGCTCATAACCGTAGCTTGCGCCAGTATTCACGGCACGCGCACTCCGGCCGAACTCGCCGACTTTGCCGACCGCGTACTCGAGGAGTTCGATAGACGGTTCCGCCAGGATCAGCCCAAGGCTAAACGATCCGGTAAGCAGGCGCGAATGGGCGATGGGAATTTGCAGTCAGCGACGGCGGGCACATCGGGTTGAAGATATGCACCACGAAACAGAGGCCGCTTACGCGTTTGCCGCGATGGTGTGCGCGTTCCTGGGAGCAGCCACAGGAATTTTGACCAAACGTGGCATAGCTCTTACATTCACTGCCGTTGTGCTGTCGCATGCTCCGGATTGGAAGCGTGGATTCGCATGGGGTCTTGTGGCGGCGATCTCGTACGTGATTGTTTGGCTGGTTTGCGCGGGTCGAAGAACCCGTACGCAGGCAAGTAAGATCGGCAAACAACAGCATTCACCGGCACCTTGTCCGGATTTTCCAGCAGACGCAATTGACGTCAGCGCGGGAGGGAGATGATGAGCACGGCGATTGTTTTGAATATGCCTGCTTTCGAAACGAAGGCGGACCGAAGCGGGCATGCCGAGTTCCACAGCCCCTCCGGCCATGCGGCGGAAACTGCCTGCCGAACGGCAATCGATTACGCACAAGTTCTCCATCGGAGGCCACGAGGGATATATCACCGTCGGCATGTTTGAGGACGGATCTCCTGGCGAGATCTTCATCACCATGGCCAAGGAAGGCTCCACGATCTCCGGCCTGATGGACTCAATGGCGGTGGCGATCAGCCTGACACTCCAGTATGGAGTGCCGCTGAAGTTTCTGGTCGAAAAATTCTCGCACGTTCGTTTCGAGCCGAGCGGATGGACCGGCAATCCGGAGATTCCTTATGCGAAGTCGATCATGGATTACATCTTCCGCTGGATGGGCGTAAAATTTCTCGGCCCGGAGTACGGTGTGACCGAAGTGGACGAAACGCGTATTCTTCGGCCAACGGAGCCCGATCCACAACAGAAACTCCCGTTAGCTCCGGTGGTCCTGGATGCTCCCGTATGCGCGGAGTGCGGCTCCATCATGACCCAGAACGGTAGCTGCTTCAAGTGCGGGAACTGCGGCGGCACCAGTGGTTGCAGTTA
Organism: Acidobacteriaceae bacterium; assembly: GCA_019246575.1. Next base: position 3,102 of record JAFAQG010000126.1, on the reverse strand, counting down.
GATTTCCGGCGCGGGCTTACTCGCAGACCGGTTGGGCGGGTTCACGATTCGTTGCAGGTGAAATCTCGGGGGAGGTGGTCTGTGGCGACGTGAATCCGCCTTTTTTTGCGAGGGTTTTATGATGCTTCCTTCCCGCGAGAGGATTTACTACGGATTCGACGACGGCAATGGCGCCGCGGTGTTCGTTTCCGCGAGTGGACAACAGATGGCTCCATTGCCATTGCGATGCGACATTGTCAACCACAGCCCGACAGGTTTCGCCTGGGGCTACGCGGGAACCGGTCCCGCACAACTCGCGCTTGCAATCCTCGCCGACTATTTCGGATGCGCACACGCAGCGAGAGCGCTCCATCAGTTATTCAAGTTCGCAGCGATTTCCGGAATCCAGGAGAAGCACTGGTCAATGACGGGTCGCGACATCGCGCACGTTTTTGAAAAGCTGTGCAGGGATCATCCCTGGCTGGACCGACTGACGCTATTTGAGGACGGGACAACGATGCAGGTCGTAGACAAATACACGGAGCGATCCGGGGAATTCGGGCGACTTGCGGCAGTGATACCGCATGACCAGTCTGAAGCAAACGATGAGCTTGTGCTGATCCTGAACGACGGCATGGAGGTGACGCTCTATCGAGATCAGGTGAGCGCAAGGCCTGTACAGTGGATCCGCGATTGACGTCCATGAGATCAAAATGAGAGCATTGATATCATAGAACGGAGACTGAATGCCCGGAAATCTGCACGTACGCAATCTGGAGGATGACTTGATCGCACGGCTCAAGCGTCGCGCCGCGCGTCATGGACGTTCGACGGAGGCGGAGCACCGGGAGATTCTTCGCCAGGCTCTTGCCAGCGAGGACGAGCCTTCTTTCGATAAACTGGCCGCCGACTTGCGCAAACTGACGAAACGCCGGAAACAGACGCCGTCCGAAGTGCTGCTCCGTGAGGCGCGCAGCGAGCGGTGACTACAGTCGTCATTGACGCCAGCATCGCCATCAAATGGGTAGTCGAGGAGGACGGCACAGCCGAAGCTTTAACACTTCGCCGGCGGGCCAACGTGATCGCTCCGGAACTCCTGATCGCCGAATGTGCCAACATCCTTTGGAAGAAGGTTCAGCGGGGCGAACTCAACAACGACGAAGCCTTGCTAGCGGCCCGACTTCTTCAAGCCGCCGAGGTTGAGTTTCTGCCGAGCCGTTCGCTGCTGGAGGCGGCAACGCAGATTGCCATCGAGCTCAAGCATGCAGCATACGATTGCCTCTACCTCGCGCTGGCAGCCGAACGCGATTGTCGATTTATCACCGCCGACGAGAGCTTCGTGCGGAAACTCAGGGAACGTCACCGACGCCACTTTCGCGGACAAGTGAACGGCCTGACCGAGGTGGCACGAGAACTAAGCAGGCCGCGATCAGCGGGGCCGTGATTGCAAATCAGTAGAGCCGGGTTCGTCAGACGCCGCGGCACAGCCGATTAGAATCCGAAAGAGGAATCCCGCATGAGCAGTCTGCACGATCGCAGCCATTTCGAAAGCTCCTATGCCGGCAAGCCACCTTGGGACATCGGGAAGCCGCAAGCGGCCATCGCCGAATCGGTCGATCTGATCATTAGCCCGGTTCTCGATGCCGGCTGCGCACGGGCGAGAACGCGCTCTTCCTGGCGGCGAGCGGACACCAGGTCACCGGCATCGATTTCGTCGAGGAAGCAATCCGCATAGCTCGCCGCAAAGCGGCCGAGCGTGGCTTGACGGTGGAATTCCAGGTGAAAGACGCGATGACGCTTGAAGATTGGGACAAGCGGTTCGCCACCGTAATCGACAGCGGTCTATTCCACGTCTTCTCCGACGAGGACCGCATGCGGTACGTCGCAGGGCTTAGTCACGTCACCGAGCCCGGGGGACGACTGTTGCTATTGTGTTTTAGCGACGACGAGCCTGGCACGCACGGCCCCCGGCGTGTCTCGCAGAGAGAGATTCGCGCCGCTTTTGATGATGCCTGGATGGTTGAGGAGATCCGGGCAACGCGCGTGGATGTCCGCTCCGACTTGGAGGGTATTTCATTTTCCGAGGGCGGACCGAAGGCCTGGTTCGCGATCATTCGCCGAAACAGTTCATAAAGCCGGCACGGCTGCCCGTACGTATCACCCGCACATGCATGACAGCAATAATACTGACATGCCATTTGTCCATGAAATCATACTGGAGGCGGCTTGATTCATACGCGCAGGACCGACAAAGATAATTAAGAACGACGCACAGCGCGAGCGGACTATAACCCAAATTGAGGGGTTCAGGCGAGCCCTGGAGAAGGTGGGGCAGGAAAAAAGTGAAAAGCGTTCCGCCGCGATCCGCGGCAGCTATGAGGGGATGATTCGGCAACTCGAAGAGGAAGTACGCGAATACGACCAGCTAAAATCCGGTCAATTGAAGCTCCCGAAAGTAGAACGACTTGAGGAAATTGCGCCTTTCGTTGCGAAACTCAGGATTGCGAAGGGAATCTCGCAAACCGAACTGGGTCGCCGGCTGGGCGTCAGCAAACAGGTGATCAGCCGGTACGAGGAGAGCGATTACCAGACGGTCGCAATTGCCCGCCTCCAGGAGATTTTGGAAGCAATCGGGATCAAAGCTGTCGTGACTCTGAGCGCGTAGGCGAAGTCCGTCCGTTCTAAGCGTGCAGCCGCCACGCGGGAATCAATCAGTCGTAGTGAAGCGATGAGATCAACGCAATCTGAGCACGATGTAGATCGCTCAGGTCGAGACCTAAGCGACAAAAAACCCAATGCCCCAGGACAAGGCTGTGATGAGAATTGCGACATCAAGCAAAACGGTCGCAGGCAGTATGCCCAATTGCGTAACCTTCGCAGGCGCATGAGCTTCGGAGACTCTGTCCTGGTATCTGAAAGCCGCTCAAAGCGATTCGGGACCGAGTCAAAAGTTCCTACCCAAAATAGCGCGATGATTTAGGGCCACGAACTGAGGGAGCATCTGCTCGCCTCGTCCACGGAGGACACCCGTGCGCGTCGAGTCGATTCAGTACCACGCGCATCTGGATCTCGCCAGCTCACAGGCGGTTGCGTAGGACGCGACAGCCGAAAAACATCTCGAAT
>JAFAQG010000073.1 GCA_019246575.1 Acidobacteriaceae bacterium | reverse complement strand
TCCCAATTGATCGGAATGTATCCTTTCACGCCCGGAGCATAAACGTGAACGCCGGGAGGAATCTCGACATCGAGCAGGACTGAAACATGTTGTCCCGCTTGAGCGCGGCTATCCGTAGCCGCCGCACTCACTTGCAGATGCTTTGCGGTAACAGACGCATGCGTGTCATCCGGCGGAATTCCAAATTGCTTAAGAAGGATCATTCCCGCTGTGTCGCGCTCGCGATAATCGCCCTCGAAAAACTTCGCTCTAACGACACCTCGCGAGTCCAGCACATAGACCCCCGGATACGGCACGCCACAAGCCGGATTGCCCCTCTCTATTGTCTCGTTTAGAATTCCAAAGCTTCGAATGATCTCCGAACCAGCATCGGATAACAATGGAAACTCAATGTGTCTCCGCTCCGCAAACTGCGCCAGCACGGCGGGAGTATCATAACTGATCGCCGCCAAACCCATTCCTGCACTGCGCAATTTCGCGTATTTATCTTCCAACTCGACCAGTTGGGCCTTGCAGTACGGTCACCAATCGGCCGAGCGAAAGAACAACAGGAGAGCGCCGTTCGGCCCGAGTATGGATTTGAGCGTCTGGGTCTTGCCGCGCTGATCCGCGAGCGCGAATTGCGGCACAGGCGACCCGATGTCCGGGCCTGTCTTGATACGCGGCGCTTCGATCCCCGGCATCATGGCCGTTGTCGCTAATGCTAAAGCAGTCGTTACCGGCAGTGGTCGAAGCAACATCGCCTTATTTCAAGCCTTGCACAATTCCGTACGCCCTATGAACATCGTCAAGCGTAAGTCTGCCCAAAACCTCATTGGGATTGATCCGGCTGATCACCTGAATTTCGGGCTGAAGCGATAGCAGCCGCAACGCTGCGTCGAGCGGCTCATCCGGATACAAGCTCATGCCGGGCTCGGGCGCGATACGATCATCGGCACGCCGCATTGCATTCTCTACGCGTAACGGCTGAAATGTCCGTTTTTCTTCAGCGCTCGGGAGATTGATGCCTTCGAGTTGCGCCAGCATCTTGAAAAACGGCGTCCCGTGCAGCGTCCTCGACACGAAATACGCGGTCGTATTCGCGACCATTACCGGAAGGATAATCATGTAACTCGCACTAACTTCAAACGCCATGAAAATGGAGGTGATCGGTGCCCGAAAAACGCCTGCGAAAAATGTCCCCATTCCGACCAGCATGTAAGCCTCGGCCGAGGCCGCTGCGTAGGGCCACCAGCGATGTGCAAATCCCCCCAGCGCGCCACCGATCATTCCGCCGATGAACAGTGCGGGGGCGAACATTCCTCCCGGCGTCTCCGCGCTGAAACAAAGCAGCGTCACCAGCAGTTTGGCCAGGCCAATGTCAAGCAGAACCGGCCACGTGAACTGCCCATGCAGGGCGCTGTTGATGGCGTCGTAACCGGCGCCCATCACCTCCGGAAACCATAGCCCGACAAGACCGGTCAGAAATCCACAGACCACCGGAAGCGCGTAATACCGCCACGGCGGCAGATGCTCGAACCGCTCCTTTAGCCTCTCTATGAGCCATATAAACAGAGCGGACACCGCACCTTCCACGATTCCGATGGCCGCGTAAATCAGCAGTTCGGAAATGTGCGCCAGCTCGAAGGCAGGAATTCGGAACAAAGGTTCGTTGCCTAGAAATGCCCGCATGGTAACGACGGCCGAAACCGCTGCCAACAGAATCGAACCGACTGCCATGGCGCTCCAATCGGCAAGCACCTCTTCCATGACGAACAACACGCCCGTGATCGGTGTATTGAATGCCGCGGCAATGCCGGCCGCTGCTCCCACGGGCGCGATCAGCCGCATGTTCGCTCGCGTCAACTGAAACAATCTCCCGAGCCGTGAGGCTAGACCAGCGCCCATCTGAAGCGACGGATCTTCAGGCCCGAGCGAGTTGCCCGTTCCTATCGAGATGGCGCAGGCCATGAACTTGCCAGCAATGGTTGTCGATGAGATATATCCGTCCGAGGCGTAGATAGCAACCTTCGTCTGGTTCACTCCGCTGCCCTTTGCGCGTGGAAAGATTCTTCGGACCACAAATACGGCGACTAACGCGCCAATAGCCGGACTCACCAGCCTCGCGAACCGAAACCGTCCTGACAGCGCGCC
>JAFAQG010000068.1 GCA_019246575.1 Acidobacteriaceae bacterium | reverse complement strand
GGCCAGTGAAGATCGTTTTCCGGAGTAAGAACGGCGATACTGCTGGATCCGGAATCGAACCAGACATCGAGAATATCGGTCTCTTTTCGGAACGACGTGCCGCCGCATTTCCGGCACACACAGCCGGGGCCCATTAATTCTTCACTGGTTCTCGTGTACCAGATATCCGCTGTGTGCTCGCGGAATTTCTGAACTACGCGTTCCAGCACTCGCCGATCCGTGAACGGCTCCGAGCAGCGTTCGCAATAAAAGACAGTAATGGGCACGCCCCACACACGCTGGCGCGAAACGCACCAATCGGGGCGGCCCGCAACCATATTTGAAATCCGCTCTTCACCCCAGGGTGGATGCCATTTCACCTCCTTGATGGCGCGGAGCGCTCGCGCACGCAGATCGTTGCGATCCATGCCGATGAACCATTGTTCGGTTGCTCGGAAGATCACCGGCTTGTGACAACGCCAGCAATGCGGATAGCTGTGCTCGACCGACACTTGCGATGCAAGCGCGCCCCGATCTTGAAGCAGCTTGATGACAATCGGATTGATCTCCCAAACCGTTTTTCCAAGCAACTCGTCTGGCAGGACGCCAGAAACACCTTCCGCTTGAAAAATGTGGCCCGAGGCATCTACCGGACAGTAGACGGGCAATCCATATCGCTGTGCGACGACGAAATCTTCTTGTCCGTGTCCTGGAGCCGTATGGACTGCGCCGGTTCCCTGTTCGAGAGTCACATGCTCGCCTAGCAGGCCGAGCGAATCACGATCGAGAAAAGGGTGGCGGAAGACGGCATGCTCGACTTTAGTGCCAGGAAAACGAGCAAGAATCGTGCGGTCCCATCCGAGCGCTTCGGCGACCTGCGGCAGCAGGTCTTCAGCGACAAGGGTGATCCCGCCCCTCGTGTCGACAGCTACGTATTCGAACCGCGGATTGAAGCAGATGGCGAGGTTTGCGGGGATCGTCCAAGGTGTCGTGGTCCAGGTGAGGCAAGTGATGTCGCGGCCGGCGAGTGAAGGATGGAGTGCTGCCGCATCGGATGCGAGCTTGAATCGCACATAAATGGATGGGCTCGAGTGGCTCTCGTATTCGACTTCCGCTTCGGCGAGCGCGGTGCGATCTTTGATGCACCAATGCACAGGCTTCAGGCCTTTGTAAACGTAGCCTTTGTCGAGAAAATCGATGAGAGCTTGGGCGATAACGGCCTCATACTCGCCGCTCATCGTGAGATACGGATGCTCCCAGCGACCCAGAATGCCGAGCCGCTTGAACTCCATGCGATGGATCTGCACGAAACGCGATGCATACGCGCGACACTCGGCGCGAATCTGCGCGACGCTCATGGATGCTTTGCGTTTGCCAAGCTCCTGGTCGACTTTGAATTCTATAGGCAAACCATGACAGTCCCAACCGGGGACATACGGCGCGTCGAACCCGGCCATGGTCTTCGATTTGACGATGAAATCTTTGAGAATTTTATTGAATGCGGTGCCGAGGTGGATATTACCGTTCGCATACGGCGGACCGTCGTGCAGAATGTAACGGGGGCTCCCGGCGCGAGATTCGCGAATGCGCTCGTATAGCTTCGTCTCCTCCCAATGTGCGAGCATTTTCGGCTCGGCAACAGGCAAGTTAGCCTTCATGGGAAAAGATGTTTTCGGCAGGTTGACCGTGTTCTTCAGGTCAACGGAGGCAGGGTTCATGGATTAATTTCATGGTAACGGACGAGACCGCTTGGCCGCGTTTACTGTTACTCTGGTAGCACCCCCCGAAATGTAGTTGTCTCGTCACGCGATCCGATGCACATACCGGAATGTCGTTCTCCGAAGAACTGAAACGTCAACTGGACATTGTCGACGTCGTCGGTCAGTATGTCCGCCTCAAGCGCCAGGGCAGTGGCGATCGTTATGTTGGACTGTGCCCGTTTCACAGCGAAAAAACGCCGTCCTTCGGAGTAAATCGAGCACTGCAGTTTTATAAGTGCTTCGGGTGCGATGCTTCTGGCGATGTGTTCAAGTTCGTACAGGAGATCGAAAGCCTCACGTTTCCGGAGGCGCTGAAGACCTTAGCCGAGCGTTACGGCATCCCGATACCCCAGCGGCAGCGCGCCGACGATCCCGAAGCGCAGCGCCGTGCCGCCATCCTCGACCTGCACGAAATCGCGGCCGATCTGTTTCAAAGCAATTTACGAGCAACTGCGGGCGCGGAAGCGCGGGCTTAT
>JAFAQG010000060.1 GCA_019246575.1 Acidobacteriaceae bacterium | reverse complement strand
ACGGACGCCTTCATTTGGGACACTTGCTGATCACCGCCAGCGACGTGGTGATGTTCGATTTCGCCGGCGATCCGCATATGCATATTAGCGAGCGCCGGATCAAGCGCTGTCCGCTACGTGATGTGGCCAGCATGCTGTATTCGTTCGGGTACGCGGCGCAGGCATCGGCGCGCCAGTTGCTCGCGGCAGAACGTCACGAGTGGGCCAACCGCGAAACGATACGGGTTTGGGGACGCTTTTGGTATACGCACGTGAGCGCGGCCTTCATACGTTCCTACTGGAAGACAGCCGGGGATGCGCGTTACATGTCTAATTCAACGGTCGATCAGCAAGTCTTGCTGGACAACTATCTTCTTGAACGCGCTTTGCTCGATTTGCGTGCCGATATCGAGGACAACCCGGAGTTGGCGGGAATGCCGTTGCGGGTGATTCTGCACTTGCTGGACGCGGAGGCAGAGCAGAGGATGTGAGTGAGACCGCCGCAGCACCGAAGCGCGCGCCTGTTCAGGAGCGTCCGATTTGCGGCTGTGCAACTTCAGACGTGCTCGCACAATGACGCGCCGGCTTCATGCATAGGAACAGGACAACAGACGCCAGTAAGTGCATCGAGCCCGCAATCACGAACACGGAAACGTAAGATCCGCGATCCGCTAAGAATCCGACTAGTAACGTGAACAACGCTCCTGCGCCGCTGCCCGCCGTACCCAGAATCCCAAGTACCGACCCTACAACCGGAGCGGCGAACACATCCGAGACAAGCGCGGCCGTGTTCACGAACCAGACGAAGCACACAAAACCGCCGATCGCCATCAGCGCGACCGCCGTGGCCGGCGATTTTGCGAACCCGGTGAAAACACCGACAGGTGCTACTGCGGAGAAACAATATAAGACCAAGCGGCGTGCCGTAGCTGCCGGCATTCCGGCTTTGATCAAACGGTCGGATGCAAAGCCGCCAAAGACACCACCGATGTCGGCTGCGAGAAACGGAATCCAGCCGTAGAGTCCAATGTCGCCGAGCGTGAACCCACGTGAGCGTTTCAGATACTCGGGGATCCAAAACAGATAGAAGTACCAGACCGGATCGGCCAAGAAACGCGCCGCGACAAGCGCGATTACATTTCGATCGCGAAGTAATGTGGCCCAGCGGGGGCGGACCGTTGCGCCAGCCTCTTCCGTTGCGATCTCCGCAGTACCGCGCGCCGGGCGTCGATACGTTCGAAGCCAAACAATGACCCAGAGCAACCCCATGCTGCCCGGCAAGACGAATGCGTAACGCCATCCGTACCGAAGCGCGATCCAGGTGATCAGGGGAGGAGCAAAAACCGCGCCCACTGCGCTGCCCGATGTATAAATCGCAACCGGGAGGCCGCGTTCGTCTTCGCTGAACCAGGCAATTGCTGCTTTGAGCGCAGCCGGATAATTTGCCGGCTCTCCGATCCCAAGAAGAAATCGGAACACACCGAAACTCACAGCTCCGGCCGCGAGACTATGAAGCATCGTCGCCACGGACCACCAGGCGATGGAAATGGCCATGCCGACGCGTTCTCCCACCCAGTCGACGAAGCGCCCGCCGGCTGTATACATAACTGTGTAGCTGATCAGAAAACTTGAAACGATCCGCGAATACGCCTGATTGCTGAGATGGAACTCATCCCGGAGCACGGGCGCAAGAATCGATAGAGTTTGCCTGTCGAGATAATTCAGGATTGTTGCAACCGTCAGCCAAGCGATGAAGAACCAGCGCAGATGCTTTTCTCGCGACAACCCGGAAGGGAGCGTGGTTTGGGTAAGTTCCATCCTAGATTGGATTTCAACAGAACGGCTTCAAGCGCGACGCGAAGCATAACCCCGGCCGCTTTCTTTCCTCCCCGGCCCGGCAGTATCGGCCTTGAATGACAGCTGCGCGCCGTATTATGCAGCTGATGCTCCGCGTTGTGTTCTGAACCTAAACTGAACCACATCAGGCGTAACCTCTCACGTGTTCGCGACGAATTACTATGTGAATATGCGACGCCGGACCTTTCTACAGTCTGCATTCGCCTCCGCCGGCATCGGTACGGCAGTCAGGAAAGCGACAGCTTACAATCTGTTCAGGCCGGGGAGAATGGTGAAGATTGTCGAATTCA
>JAFAQG010001021.1 GCA_019246575.1 Acidobacteriaceae bacterium | reverse complement strand
CCTCCGTCCCTGAAGTGCAAATCATGCCGACGTACGTTTAGAAAATCGCGAAACGCGGGACTGGCGACACTGACCTGAGCGCGACGCCTGCCGAGAAACCACGCAAAGCCTCGCGCGCGAGCGGCAGTGTTGGCCTGTTCCCGACGTTTCCCCTTAGAACACATTCATAATGCCGAAGTACGGGTGCACCCCTTCCCCGCCCCCGAGCCCGACATAAGCCCGAAACACAACGCGACCCTCCAGCCACACGGTGCCACCCGCGCCGAAGCTGTGGCGAAAGTTGCCGAACCCTAAATCGCCCGCGCGCAAAGCGACCTTACCAGTGTCATAGAAGGCCATCATGCCGAGTGCGCTGTAGAGGCGCTTATCGTATTCGGTCTGGAAAAGGATCAGGTCCGGACCGCGAAAGCGGAAATCGCGAAAGCCGCGCAACGTCGGCTGGCTCTGCATATCGGAACCTCCGAGCGTGTCATCCAAATAGAATGGAACGCGATTCGGACCGCGTGCATACGACGTTTCCAAAAGGCCACGGATGCTGAGCACGTTGTCGCGATGCGGCTGTCCGCCATGAAACACGGGATAGAAGTTATAGCGGGCATCGGCTCGAAACCGGTGGAACGAGTAACCTGAGCCTTTGTTGTCGTGAAAATAGTGATAGCCGATCTGCGAGTCGAATTCGAACGGATAGCGATGGTACGGGTGAAGAAAGAAACCGAGATGAGTGAAACTTGGTTGAGTACTCAACCCCGGAGCGGAAGTCTCGCTGTAGAGATCGTTCGCCGCAATGACGCCGTGTCGATCTGGTCGCGATAGCTGAGGCCACATCTCTTCCACCGTTCCGCCGATGCCGAAACCTGAAGTAATAGGATTCAGAATCGTGACACCGGCAACCGTCTCGCGCTCGGCGTAATCGCTCAATCCGGCTTGCGTCGTATTTGGTCCGAGGCCATAGAACGGAAGCAAAGGCATCTCGAGTGTGCGGCCGTAGAGATCGACGACAAAAGAGTCGCCCGCGCTGGTCGAAGAGCTGAATGCGGGATGAGTAAGCCGTAGTTTCGCTTCGGCCAACCAGAAGGCGCGAGTAGAGGCAACGCCGTCGGCTGTGAATGTCCGGTTCCACTCGCCTGCCGGATGATTCCAGGTATAAACCGGACCAAGGCCAAAGCCGCCGCCAGGCACGATAGACTTCGCAGTCAAATGAACCGGCTTCGCGGTAAAGAGTTTCGTGATCGCGTCCTTGAATGACTGGAGCGGCCCCAAGTTTTCCTGAGGTTTTTGAACCTGCGGGCTGATCGTCGGCCCTTGTGTCGGATTCTGAGTGGTCTGCGCAAAGGCGCAAACGCAAAGCAACCAAAGCGCGCACAGCCGTCTCATACGCCTACCGGTCCTCCCGCCACCAAGCCGCGTGTACGTCGCATCAACTCCTGCGCCACGGCGCGAATGAAATCGGATGCTTGCCCTTCGGTTGTAATTGTGTCGGGCGTTTTCCCGGAACGCTCGTTCGGAGGCAAGCCTTGCTCGAGCGCAAACGCGTGAGCAACGAGCATCTTTTGATGATCCGTGAGCGGCTTGTTGATGCTGCTCTGCGCAATCAGATCGCCCATGCCGGGAACATCGAGCACAACTTCGGGCGCTTTGAACTGAACGGTATCGGTCCGGGGAGCATCCAGCGTCAGCAAGGATTCGAATGTGTTCGCCTGGCGATCGCGTTCGGTCAGGAAATTATTCTGCCAATCGGGGATGAATAGCTTCCGAGCCATGGCGATTCCGGACGTGTGATCGTAGACGGTGTGGTCAATCGTTCCCTGAGCGATCCACGGTGAAATGACTACAGCAGGCTCGCGAATCATCAGGCGGTCGAACTTGAATCCCTCGGGCGAAACTTTTCCATCGGGGCTTACCGTCGCGGGCGGCACTACGTGATCGTAAAGACCACCATGTTCGTCGTACACCACCAGCAGAATGGTCTTTTCCCGCACCGCGCGGTTCTTCCAAATCGCGTTGTGGACGTCGCGAATCAGCCGCTCTCCGTCACTCACATTGTGGTCCGGATGCTGGTCGGAGGCCTCAATCACCTGGTCGCCTTGGTCCGAAGTGTTGTATTGCGGCTCGATAAAGCTATACGGAGCCAAACTATCGTGCTCGCAGGCGGCAAGAAAATCGTCGAACGTTCCGAATAGCTTCCCTTGCGAATTCAGCAGGCTCTTGAACGTCATCGCCATGGTGATGTCGTGGAAGTAGAGCTTCGACTCCACATTGTGCGCCGCCAGGAGCTCGTATATCGTCTTGGCCTCATCGATCCAGTTCGGCGACATGTCGAGCCGTCCCACACTGGTAGCCGAATGGATAAACGACCGATTGGGCAATGTCGGTCCGGGAATAGAGGAAAACCAGCGATCGCAAACCGCATACTCTTTCGCGAGAGCCGTTAAGACCGGAATGCGCTCGGGCTTAAAGCACCGCATAATGTGGTGCGCTTTATCCACATCGTTAGTGTGCTGTTCGTAGCTGCGAACGAAGCCCTGCATTGTGGGCTGTTCTGTGCCTCCGACGACATTCGTCCCGAAGATCTGCATGTTCACATCCGGATAATGATGCCCCGGATCGGGAGTAAAATCCCCGGCGATGTTAGCGTCCGACGTGACGAATACTTGATTGCCCTTGCTGTCTGGGTTCGATTCGTCCCCAGTAAGGCCATCAATAAGATAGTCCGGCGACATCATAAAGCCGAACATATGGTCAAACGAGCGATTTTCCATCATCAACACGACAAGGTGCTGGATGGTTCCGGGTGGAACGGGCATAGTTTACCTTCTAAGCTGAGTTGTCAGCGTAACAAAATTGAAACGATTTATCAGGGATCTAGCACGAAGAATGCCAAAAGAGAGGCCGCCCAGTGCAGAATATCGGATATGAAGGCAAAAGCCGCAAAGCGCTGGTTCGTCGACGGACGGGTCCAAGGCGTCGGATTCCGCTTCTTTGTGCGCGACAAAGCGTCTGAGCTTGGGCTATCGGGTTGGACGCGCAACTTGGACGACGGTCGAGTCGAGGTCTACGCGGTCGGGACAGTGGATCGGCTCGACGACTTGGCGGCGGCTCTGCATATCGGCCCGCGCGCAGCCGACGTTCGCACAGTAGAACAGCGCGACGAAACAGTAGAAAGCATTTCCGGCTTCCACATCCGGTGAGGTAAACCGATCTATTCCCACCTAAGCGCCACTGTAGGATCTACTTGCACAGCACGCCTAGCAGGCAAGTAACTTGCAAGTACGGCCACTCCGATCAGCACCGTCGGAACTACTATCAAAGTAACTGGGTCCCCGTAAGTGATCCCAAATAGCTGGTGTTTCAGAAGACTGCCGACCGCCAGAGCGCAGGGAATGCCCGCTAGAACACCAGTGAACGTCAGCAAAAGAGTCTCGCGTAAGACGAGCCAAATCACTCCACTTCGCTGCGACCCAAGCGCCACCCGAACTCCGATCTCACGTGTTCGCCCCGTCACCGAGTAGGAAATCAACCCGAACAGCCCAAAACCGGCCAATATCAGCGCGAGTGCGCCAAAGAAGCTCGCTAGCAAAGCCACTGCTCGTTCACGAACCAGGGATCGCTCGGTCACATCGTGAACCGATCGGATACTCGCAACATATTCGCGGCCGAGTGCCCGAATGCGATTCTCGATCGCACGAGCCGACAATTGTGTGCCGGTTCCGCGTATAAAGAGCTGACCTGCAGGGTCAAGCGCCGCATGCTGAATGCCCGGCACGTAAATCACAGGCAGTTCTCGACTGCGTATGTCGAGTATGGTCGCACTCTTCGCCACCCCTATGACCTCTAAATCTTGAAGCTCGGGCTGCACGCCGAAGTGAACTCGCGTGCCGTTGATACGGTCCTCTCCGCGGAACAAGCCTTTCGACAAGTTATTATCCAAGATCGCCACGCGAGGATGCTTCGGATCGTCGCTCCAATCGAAATCGCGGCCACTTACAAGCGAAATCCCGAGTGTCTTGAAAAAGCCCGGCGA
>JAFAQG010000045.1 GCA_019246575.1 Acidobacteriaceae bacterium | reverse complement strand
AGAATTCGCTAACCCAGTCCAATAGCGGCTCCATTTTCCCGACAAACTACGAAACGGATCTTACAAAGAACTACCTCGCCCAGATTCAGTTCACCGGCACACTTACACCTGCGATGGTGAATACCGCCAGTATCTCGACCAACATCTACGATCTTGACCTTATCCTCCAAGGCACGGTCTACAAGAATCAAGTCCCCGGCTTCAACATCCGCCTCCCCCTAAACGGCGCTCTTTCGGCACGATTGCCGCTCGTCAGCATTTCACAGGGGTGGGCGCCGGAGGGAGTCGCCGCTGCCCGGCCACTCTTTCATGCTGCAGACCTTGACAACACCGCTTCCGATAATTGGAGCTGGCTCCACGGCAAACACTTTTTCGAAGCGGGGGCTAGCGTCGTGCTCAGCACGAAGCGGCAAAATGTCGCAACCGCCGACAACGGCCAATATACATTTACCGGAACATTCACCGGCAATGCGCTCGCAGACTTCCTGCTCGGCGATTCAGCCACATTTACGCAGCAAAGCTCCGAGCGGCGCGTCGTCGTACACGGACCTATCGTCTCTCCTTACGTTCAGGATCGTATTCAATTCAATCCGTCCTTCACCCTTACAGTCGGCACTCGAATCAGTTATATACCGCTTCCTCATGCGCCGTCTAACTTTGAGGACATCTTCGATCCATCCGCCTACAACCTGTCTCGTGCTCCCACCGTAAATACGACGGGAACGATCACGCCGACGCCGGGCTACGATCCCTTGAACGGCCTCGTCCGCAATGGAGTCACCGGCGTTCCGGTCAATTTCTCGGACCGGCATCATTGGTACTTCTCTCCGCAAATCGGCTTCGCGTGGGACGTCACCGGCGACGGCAAGACAGCCTTGCGCGGCGGCTACGGACTCACATACACCCGCATCTTCACCAATCAGGATTGCTCTTTCTCTTGCGCCGGCAATCCTCCGGACGTGAGCTCCGTCAATCTCATCAACGCGAACTTCTCGAACCCGGCGGGTACCGGAACCGCCCGGGCTCTCAGCGCGCCTTCCCTCACAAGCGCCGACCTGAACATCCAGGCAACCCAGGTTCATAGCTACAGCCTCAGCTTCGAACATCAGTTTGCCCGGAACTGGACTGTGGCGCTCACCGGCGCAGGTGCATTGGCGCGGCACTTAGTCGGGAGATTCAACTACAATCAGCCCGTCCCCTTCGGACCTTACGATTTCAACCCGCAGATCAATACCGGCCGCTTTTTCACTTATCTATTTAGTCCCTTCCTCGGTTATGCGGCAATCGATACTTACACCACCGGCTTGAACTCGAACTGGCACGCGATGGAGATTATGCTGAGCCATCCTGTGAGCGAAAATTTGTTTTTTACAGCAGCCTACACTTGGTCGCACAACTTAGCGGAAGTTGCAAGCGCCAGCGCGGCCGGTTACGACGTTTACAATTACCGGCGGTTCTACGGCAATAACGCAGGTCTGAACGTTCCACAAGTCTTCTCAGTGAGCGCGGTTTGGAATATACCGTGGCTGCTTCATTCGCAAGGATGGAAGCGCACCCTGCTCGGCGGCTGGCGCTATTCGGATATCACAACTATTCGCAGCGGTATTTCCATGACACCGGGATTGAGTATTGCGAACCAAGGTATCGCCGTTCGACCCAATGTGGTTGGCGCGAGCGTAACTGGACCAAAAACAGTGCAGCAATGGTTCAACGTTGCCGATTTTGCCGCGCCGCCTGCCGGCTATTTCGGCAATGCCGGAACCGGCATCATCCTAGGTCCGGGCTTGGTAGATTTCGATATGGCGCTGTATAAAGACTTCCACGTTACCGAGCGCCACACCGTCGAATTCCGCGGCGAGCTTTTCAATATCTTCAATCATCCGAACTTCACCGGTGTTTCGCTCAACTATGGAACCCCAAACTTCGGCCAGGTGACCGCCGCTGCAGATCCTCGCATCGCAGAGTTCGCGTTACGCTATCAGTTCTGATCGGTGTTCTAGGCGCAGCATAGATCCCCGGCAAACGATTACAACCGGCTAAGTCGCATCCTTACCGCCCTGAATCTCCGTCAGGACCCGTCGCATATACGCAAAGCTCTTCTGCATCCCCGGCATCGGGTCATCTGCGTTGATCTCATACTCCAGATTCATCGCGCCCTTGTATTTCATCTTGATCAGCTGCATGAAGATCTGCCGGATCGGCATCTTGCCCTCGCCCACCGCAACCTGACTCTCCTTGACGCGCATGTCGCCCAGATCTTTTAAATGCATGTCCAGCAAACGCGGCCCCGCTTCGGCAATTGACGCCACCACGTCCACTCCTGTCCGCGCGGTGTGTCCGACGTCGATACACAGGCCGCACCGCGGATCCATGTTCTTCACCACCTCCAGCACGCTCTGGGGTGTTGGGAATTGCTTGTCTTCGGGTCCGTGATTGTGAACAGCAATCTTGATGTCGAACTCCTTCACGAACTTCTCCATCTTCGGCAAAGTCGCGTGTGTCGGAGCGCATACGATAAGGGGCGCGCCAAGCCGCTTCGCGTATTCAAAGTTTTGCCGTATAGCCGCCTCATCGTCCTTATTGAACGTGACGTTCCCGCACCCGACGATAACAAGACCGGCATCCTCAAACTCCTTTCGCGCCGCGTCCATCTGCTCTGGGGTGCTGTTTAGGGGCAGGTGGAAATCCTTAACGTTGATGTACGGAGTGCCCAGCTCCTTCGTCATCTTGATCGCTTGCTCGCGCGAAAAGTTGCGGAACGAGTAAGAAGCAACTCCGAGTTTCAAATCGGCGCCCGCGATGCGATATTCCTGTGCCTCGGCCCTGTCGCCCATCGCCGCAGCCAACCCAATCGCTCCCGGAATCGCTCCCAGCCACGCACGCCTGCTTATCTGGTCATCGGACATAGACTAAATAGCCTCCAGTTCTTCTTCCAACATCTGCTTCTGGTACAGCTCGGCATAATACCCACCGCGTTGTTCCAGCTCGTGGTGCGTACCAGCTTCCACAATACGCCCGTGCCGGAGCACTATAATTCGATCTGCATTCTGCACAGTCGAGACGCGATGAGAAATCAGAATCGTCGTCCGGTCCCGCATTACACCGGCCAGACCGCTCAAAATCCTCTCTTCCGTAACCGTATCAACACTCGAAAGAGCATCGTCCAGAACTAAAATCCGAGGATTCCGAAGAATTGCTCTGGCGATTGCTGTTCGCTGCTTCTGGCCGCCCGAAAGCGTCAGACCGCGCTCTCCGATCATCGTATCCAGGCCATGCGGGAAGCTCTCGATATCCGGTTGAAGTCCGGCGACGTCCGCAGCCCACCGAATCTGTTCTATATCCGCCTCCGGAACACCCCACGAAATATTTTCCGCAAGCGTCGCGCTGAACAGAAATGTCTCTTGCGGAACAAACCCGATCTCCCGTCGTAACGCCTCGGGATCGAACTCACGAATATCCATTCCGCCTATGCTGACCGTGCCTTCGGTCGGATCGAACAGCCTCGCGATCAAGCTGACTAGGGTTGTCTTTCCGCTGCCCGTATGCCCGACAATCGCGATCGTTTCTCCCGCCCGAATGCTCACATCGATGCCCGCTAAAGCCGTCCTCCCGCCAAATCTCATCGAGACATCCAGGAACGCGATTTCGGTCGAGACGAGGCCCGGGCTTATGGCCTCGCGCGAGGGTTTATGAATGCTGGGCTGTTCCGCGAAAAGCTCATTGATTCGATTCAGCGATGCCGTCCCGCGCTGAATCTGATTTACCACCCAGCCCACGGCGATCATCGGCCAAATCAACATTCCCATATAGGTGTTGAACATCACGAAATCGCCCAGGCTGATCCGATGCTCCAGAAGCTGCCGTCCCCCCACCCACAGAACCAGCAGGAACGTCATCCCGATCAGTGCCTGCAGCAGAGGCATAAACATGCCTTGAATGCGCGCCAGCCCCAGATTCTCATGTATGTAGTTTCGATTCAGCCGTTCGAACTCGCTCACTTCCGCAGTTTCCTGCGCATACGCGCGCACTACGCGCACTCCCGTCAGGTTCTCCTGTACGCGACTGCTGATATCCGAAAACATTTTTTGGATTCGCTCGAACCTCGCGTGTATGCGCCGGCCGAATACGATCACCGCCAGCGACACCAGCGGCGCAGGCAGCAGTGCCATACACGTGAGCCGCGCATTCGAATGCAGCATCACCCCGAGCGCAAGTATTAGCATTACCAGTGTCTCGCTGCAGTACATCAACCCCGGGCCGAGCATCATGCGAACGGCGTTCAGATCATTCGTGCTCCGCGCCATGATGTCGCCCGTTCTATAACGCCAATAGAAATCCTGCGACAGCCGCACCAAATGTGCAAACAGGTCGTTGCGGAGGTCGTATTCGATGTCTCGCGAAATCCCGATCAAAACCACGCGCATCCAGTACTGAAACACGCCCTTCAGAAGCGATAACCCAATCAGCAGCGCGGCCATGTCCACCACCACGCGGATCTCGAAACCCCGAGTCAGAAGATCGACGCCCTGCTTGATCACAATCGGTTGGGCCGCTGCGAATACATCCTTCATCAGCAGTGCTCCCAACCCAAGCGACAGCCCGCCTCGATATCGCGCCAGATACGGCCAAAGACTTGATAGCGATTTGCCCATATCCAATCCCGGATCAGATCCCGAGCCGGGTGGCAACGGTCTTCACCCATTCGAGTAAGAACGTCTTTTGCCCCGTGCGCGTCTTCCACCATGTTGCGGGCGAGAAAAACGGGTCGGGCGCGCCCATAACGGCAACTCGCAATCCCGGGTTCTGTCTTCGCATCAAGTACGCTGCCCTGCGCGTATGGTAATTGCTGGTCACAAGCAAAATGCTATGCACCCCGTGCTTTCGCAGATATTGCCCGATCAACGCAGTCTCGCTACGGGTCGAATCTGAGTCATTCGGCAACGCACGGAAGAGCGAAGCGGAGTATCCCTCCCCCTCCGCATACTCCATCGTGTAATCGCATTCGTGTCTATTCAGGTACACCGGGCCGCTCACCAGCACGTATGGCACGTAGCCGGCGCGCGCTAATTCAGCTGCCTTTATTATCCGTGTGCCGAATCCGTCCCCGCCCAGAACGACCGCCGCGTCCGCCTTAGCGGGGGCGTCCTCCTTTATCAGCGGTTCCGCCGCTGCCGTCAGCAATTGCACGCGGAAAATCCAGATGCATGCTGCGGATACTACAACGAAGAGGAGAAGGAGAAAGTGCCGGCGGCCTCGAAATCGCCGCCGCTCTGCCGCGCGCGGCAGCCCTAAGCCTCGCCTGGCCTGTTGGAGTCATCCGAACCGCGTGAGTCCAACCGGCCAACGCTCTTCAATTTCTGATACATTTTCTCGATTTCCAGCTCGTCCTCCGGGCTCACCATTCGAACCGGCTGCTCAAATCCCGCTTCGCCGTTATCCGAGCCCGTCACGCTCGACCATGTCCAATAGTCCCGGTACGCCACGCCGTCGAAAGTCGCCAGATACGAGCTCTTTCGTAGCTGATACATGAGCCGCGCGATCTTTTCCGGTTCTCCCGGAAAGATCAGCAGCTTCTTCCGCCGGTTCGTCAGCTTCAGCTTTAGCACCAGAGGCGAAGTAAACCTGCTGTTGATCTCCCGAACCTCGCGCCACGCAATCGCCCGGTCTCCGATATTCACCTGAGTCGGCGAAATCCGAATCGCCGGCCTCGCAGCCAGCCAGAACAGGCCCGCCGCAGTCGCGGCGCAGAGAACGCCTGGAATAAATGCCAGGGGCGCTCGAACCCCACAAAGCACACACACCAGCGAGCCGGCCAACGCCGCCCAACCAGCCCGAGAGTACATGCGCGAAGGCTGATAGGTCTCGATGCTCGGCTCCATGTTTACAGGCTACTCCCCGGTATTCGAGGCGTCAATCCGCAGCACCGCCACTCACCCGGTCTTTTCGATGAACGCCGCGCGGATCGAGCAACTGACTCCATGCATCGATTCGAAGAAACCTTTGCATCCGCCTGGAAGTACGGTGCTGTCCTTTTTAATCTTTCCTAAACTTAAAACCGGCTATTCAATAATTGACGATCTATGGACATCCAGCTCCTTCCACCCATGCCGGAGACCGCTGGGCTCGTTTTCGCGAATCTGCAAACATCGATAGGACGTTTCAACCCATGAAGGTTCACCTCTATCTAACGCTCGCGTGTGTTGTAGCGCTCGCTGCCTGCTCGAATAAAGCAAAGGATGCCGCAGACGCAGGTGGCGAAGCAGAACCCGCCGCCCCCGTCCAGGTGAGCCCGGCGGAACGAAAGTCCATCACCTCCGCCATTACTGCCGAGGCCGTTTTGTATCCCATCAGACAGGCCAGCATCATACCGAAGATCAGTGCTCCCGTTGCAAAATTTCTGGTTCAGCGCGGAGATCACGTCCGCGAAGGGCAGCTCGTCGCCGTTCTCGAGTCCAAGGATTTGGCAGCCGCCGCTCAGGAAAGCAAACAGTTGTACGCGCAGGCTCAAGCCTCTTACGAGACCGCGACCGCGGCCACCATGCCCGAGGACATGACCAAAGCCAAAACGGACGTTCAATCCGCTCAGGAAGCCCTCGACGCCGCCCAAAAGGTGTACGACAGTCGTGTGCAGCTGGCGCGGCAAGGAGCTCTCGCACAAAAGCTGGTTGACGATGCCAAGGTCGCGCTCGTTCAGGCCCAGAGCACGCTTGCTACCGCCCAGCAGCATCTCAAATCCGTAGAGGGCGCTGGAAGAGCCGCACAGCTCAAAAGCGCGCAAGCACAGCGCGATGCCGCAAAAGCGCATTACGAGAGCGCAGCAGCCCAGCTTTCTTACGCCGAGGTTCGCAGCCCGATCAGCGGCTTGGTTTCCGACCGGCCGCTAAACGTCGGCGAGATGGCGAGTGCCGGTAACGCGCTTCTCTCCATCATGGATATCTCTCAGCTCGTCGCACGCGCCAATGTTCCCATCGAAGAAGCAGCGCATATGCGCGTCCGTATGCCGGCCACGATCTCCGCCGCCGGTGTGGACCTCAAAGGCAAAGTCACGGTTGTGAGTCCCGCTGTCGATCCCAACACAACCACCGTCGAGGTCTGGGTTCAGGCCTCTAATCCCCACGAACAGTTGAAACCCGGAATCACGGTCCAAATCTCCGTTGACGCGGGCAAAATTCCTGACGCGATCGTCATTCCCGCCGCTGCGCTCCTTTCGGCAGATGACGGCGGAGATAAAGTTATGGTCGCCGGCTCCGATAATCTCGCACACGAACGAAAAGTGAAAGTCGGCGTGCGCGCGGGTGACGACGTCCAGATCTCGGACGGCCTCAAAGACGGCGAGCAGGTCATTACTCAAGGCGCGCTCGGTCTCGACGACAAAGCGAAAATTGAAATCGCGAAACCCGGCGAAGAAAACGCCGCAGATGCAAAATCTCCCGGCGACGAGAAAAGCGGAAACGATAAGGGCGCCGACGACAAAGGAGGAGACGACAAGAAATGAGCACGCATGTTTCTTCTTACACGCCAACTCCCGCCGAGGAGTACTCCGAACACTGGACTGCGCGGTTTCTCAAATCAATCATCTTCATCATCGTCGGCCTGGCTATCTTCGGCATTTATCTGGCCTTCAACATACCCATCGCGGTCTTCCCCTCGACAAACTTTCCGCGCATCATCATCGGCGTCGACAACGGCGTCATGCCCATCGATCAGATGCAAGTCACCGTCACCCGCCCCCTCGAAGAGGCGGTCAATTCCGTTCCGGGTCTCGATCGCGTGTTATCGCTCACCAGCCGCGGCTCGGCCGAAATCGACCTGTTCTTCAACTGGAGCGTGGACATGTTCCAAACGCTCCAATACGTGAATGCGGCGGTCGCGCGTGTGCAAACCACTCTGCCCTCCACGGCCTCGATCACCACGAACCGCCTCACCTTCGCCGCGTTTCCGATTATGGGCTACAGCATGACATCGAACACTGTCCCGCAGACGAGGCTCTGGGAGCTGGCCACCTATAACATCAAGCCGCAATTGAACCGCCTGGCGGGTGTTTCGAGCGTCGTGGTTCAGGGCGGGGAACAACCGGAGTTCCAAATTACGCCCGACCCGGAAAAACTCGTCGAGGCTCAGACCACCGTCCCCAACATCCTCGATGCCATCGCCAAAAGCAATTTGATCGATTCGCCTGGTCTGTTTGAGCGCAACCACCAACTGGTCCTCACACTCGTCAGCGGTCAGGCCCACACGCCGGAGGAGATCGGCGGCATCGCGGTTAAGACGACACAAGCGGGAACACCCGTCACCATCGACGATATCGCTACCGTTACCCGTTCCGTCCAACCTGTTTACACGGTCGTGACTGCGAACGGCACGCCTGCTGTGCTCTTGAATATTCTCCGTCAGCCCGACAGCAATACCGTCGAGGTCGCGGACGAAGTGCACAAAGCTCTCGATGGACTCAGGCGCGGTCTGCCGCCTGGCGTCAACATCGAGCCTTTCTACGATCAGTCGGAGCTCGTGAGCGCGGCCATCAAGAGCGTTCGCGACGCCATTCTCATCGGCCTGCTGCTTGCGGCCGTGATTCTGGTCCTCTTCCTTCGCGACTGGGGTACCTCCGTCATCGCCGGACTGGTCATCCCGGCTACCATTGCCATCACGCTCATTGCGTTGCGCCTCATCGGCCAAAGCTTTAATCTCATGACGCTCGGCGGACTCGCGGCAGCCGTCGGCCTGGTGATCGACGATGCCATCGTTGTCGTCGAGAACATCGTCATGCACCGCGACTTGGGCCAGAGCCGCGCCGAAGCCATTCGCAGCGCCCTGCGCGAGATTCGAGTACCGCTGGTCGGTTCCACCATCACCCCCATCGTGGTGTTTCTGCCCTTGGTCACAACTACCGGCGTCTACGGCACGTTCTTCCGTGCGCTCGCCGTCACGGTTGCTGTTGCGCTCATTACTTCGCTTCTCCTGGCGCTTACGTGGACCCCGGCGTTGAGCCATCTGCTGTTGCGAGGTCGCCTTGCTCAAGGCCATCCAGGCGAATTGCCCGGTCACCCCGAGATTCCCACTTCCGGTTTCATGGGCGCCGTTACGCGCCTCTACGGCCGTACCATCCACGCCACCTTGGCGCGTGCCTGGATCCTGCCTGTTGCCGGTCTCGCGCTCGCGGCCGTGTCCTATCTCTGCTTCAACCAACTCGGAAGCGATCTGTTGCCCAGCATGGATGAGGGCGGCTTTGTCTTCGATTACCTCATGCCGGCCGGATCTTCGCTCGAAGACACCAACCGTGTCCTGATACAGGTCGAAAAAATCATTCGCGCCATACCCGAGGTCGAGAGTACTTCGCGCCGCACCGGCCTCCAGCTCGGCTTGGCTACGGTGACGGAGGCGAACAACGGGGACATCTCCGTCAAGCTCAAATCGAAGCGCAGCCGCGGTGTCGACGACGTCATCTCAGAAGTACGCGAGAAGGTCAATAAACAATTCCCGCAGCTCGATACAGACTTTCACCAGGTCTTGGAAGATATGATCGGCGACCTCACAGGCTCGCCCGATCCCATCGAGATCAAGCTGTTCTCAGAAAATACCCAGTTGTTGCAGCAATGGGCGCCAAGAGTCGCCGATACCATTAAAACCATTTCAGCGGTCAAAGATGTTAAGAACGGCATCGAAGACACCATCAGCGGCCCGGCCACCACCTTCAACATCAATCAAACCGTCGCAGCGCGCGCCGGCTTTACTCCCCAGGAGATCGAACTTGACGCCAGCGCTATCATCAGCGGCGAACCAGCACCTGTTCCCGTCGTCACGAATGGCCGCTCATACACGCTGCGGGTCCGGTTCCCCGAGCCCAACCGCAAATCTCTGGATGCAATTCGAAACACCATGCTGATCAGCGGCACCGGACGCGTCGCCACTCTCGGCACGCTTGCGGACGTGACCTTCGATCCAGGGCAAAACGAGATCCGTCGCGAAAATCTTCAACGCGATGTCGCTGTCGTCGGGCGTCTCGAGGGCGTGAGCCTTGGCACCGGAGTAGCAATGGTGCAAAAGAAAGTGGCCGCGCTTCACATCCCGTCTGCCATCCGGGTCGAATATGGCGGCACCTATGCGCAGCAGCAGCAAGGCTTCCGCGATCTGATGTTCGTCCTGATCGCCGCCATCGCGCTCGTGTTTACAGTTCTACTCCTCGAGTTCGGCGGCTTCGCGGCGCCCATTGCAATCATTGCCTCCGCGCTGCTCTCCACCTCCGGCGTGTTCTTTGCGCTCTTCATCACCAGGACCACCTTCAATCTGTCCTCATTCATGGGACTGATCATGGTTGTCGGCATCGTGGCAAAGAACGGCATCTTGCTCCTCGACGCAGACCAGAAGTACCGCGCTCAAGGCTCTACGCCCCGCGAGGCCATGATCGAAGCAGGCGAGCGCCGTCTCCGTCCCATCATGATGACCGCCATGGCCGCCATGGCCGGAATGATTACGCTCGCTCTCGCCTGGGGCGCTGGGTCGGAGATGTTACAGCCACTCGCGATCGCCGTCATCGGCGGTATCTTGGCATCAATGGTTCTCTCGCTGATTGTCACCCCCGTCGTGCATTACTATCTCGCGAGAGAGTAGGGACGCGCGCCCGACGGCACGGCCGTAATTAAAAATAAAACTTGATTCCGAACTGCAAATAACGCATCGGGTTCAGGGCACTATTCCAATTGAGCGCTCCGCCGACAGCGGTGCCGGAATTCAGGTTGTTTCGTATCTCGTAGTACTTGAATCCATTCCCGGTCGGATCGAGGATGTTGTAATTATTTGCTGGAGTGCTCGCGATGTGAGCCGGTAACGGCAGGCTGTAGAAGTTCAGAGGCAGAGTGCCATTCTTCTGCTGGGAAAGGATCATCGTCTCGAAAGCCATGTAAGTCGGGTTATTTGCGGGGTTACTCCCGAGCGGTGGCGCGAGTGTCGGATTCGCCTGCTGCCACGATGTGTAAAGCGTCTGAAGGCTGCTACTCGCCCAACTGAAACTCGGATAATTGCCGAATATATCCGTTCCGCCGCCCACGTTAGCCGGCAGCCGGAATACCGGGTGGTTGAGGACGTTAAGAGCGTCCACCCGCAACTCGACTTTCA
The DNA here is from genome assembly GCA_019246575.1 of Acidobacteriaceae bacterium. The sequence goes on along the minus strand of JAFAQG010000045.1, from coordinate 2,334 downwards.
CCTTCTCGCTGATTTTCCAGCTCTTCTGAACCGACATATCGAGCGTCTGGATCATCGGTCCCGTGAGCCCGGCGATGGTGCGTGGAGCGGTCCCGATCTGGCCTGCAACGGGCAGTTCAAAGGCCGAATAGTTCACGTACGGCGCGCACACGTTCCCGACAGGGCAGTTGCGCGTCCAATCGGGGTTCACGAGCGGCACGCCGGGAACGATATCGGGACGGATTTCATGCGTGTGGACGGTTTCGATGAAATTGTCCGCCGCCATAGTCGGCGTGAAGGGATATCCGCTGGAAAATCTTTCGATGCCCGAAACAGTCCAATTTCCTGCCACAGCTTTGAGGGGCGTCCACGCATTCTGGCCCCACCGGCGGCCGTCACCGTACGGCAAGTCGTAAACCGCAACTAAGTTCCACAAATACGGGATATTGTAACTCGAGACCGATTTGTCAATGTACGCAGGAGCCCCAAAGCTGTACTGGCCGCCGCCAACGCTGCCGGTTGTCAAAGCACCCTTGTCCGGACTAGCGTCAGAAGCGTTATCAATCGACTTAGACCAGCGAAAATTTGTATAAAACAAGAGGTGAGACATCTGCCAGCGATAGTTCACGATGGCGGCATGGAACGTGCTGTTTCCAGAGGCGTCCCAATACGTCGCCAGGTTCGCGTATCCAAGCACCGGAGACGCCAAGCTGTATAAAGGAACTTGGATCGTCTGGCCGATGTTGTTTTTCCGGCCCAATGGATCTGCAACGGTCGTAGTCGCCTTGATATTGTTAACGGCGAGCGCCGAGAGATACGAAAAAGGTGCGTTGTTGACATACACGGCAGGCATGAATAAATGAGTCCCCTTCGAACCCGCATAAGACAGCTCGAGAAGTCCATGCGACCCGATCTCGCGGTCGAACTGGATACTCCAGTTTTGGACGTAAGGCACGGTTCCAGTGCCATTCAGGACATAGCTTGGGAAGTTAATGGCCTGATCGTAAATCAGTCCGCTGGGGTTATTCACCAGACCCAGCACCTGTTGCGCCGGAATACCCGGATCGTAGGGTGGGTTGCTGCCTAGGCGTGTGACATATGCTGGATTGACTTGCCCCGAAGTCTCCCCATAAGTCGCGCTGCCACCCGAGAAAGCGGGAATTGGGTTGCGGTTCTGACCCGTCAATGGTGCGTGCGAAATACCGTATCCTCCACGGATGACCCATGCGTTCTCACCAAGGAACGACGGCAAGTGAGGCGTATACGCAAAACCAAAACGCGGTTCCAAATCCAGCCAATGAATCGGTGTCAGATAGCGCGAGCGGCCTCCATATCCGCTAAATGCGAACGGAACCTCCACAGCCTGAGTGATGGTGCCGAGGTTAACGGTGGAAGTAGTGCTGCAGCTGGGTAATTGGCAAGGCGTGGGCAAATTTCGCACGACGGCCTTCGAGGGATCGAGAAACCCCTGAAGATTGTTGTTTTCGGTGCGCGGCAACTGCAACGAGTAACGCAAACCAATATTCAAAGTGAGATTTGGCCGGATTTTCCAATCGTTTTGAACATAAGCCGCTCCGCTGTTCCAGCGGTAATAATACGCGATATCGCTGGGCGACAATGTGATCGCGTTAGGCACTCCGAGCAGGAAACTGGCGAAAGCAATCCCACCCGTCGTCCCTATACCCCCGCCGCTGCCGTTCGAGTTCGTTTGTAAGTAACGAAACTGGTAGTTACCGCCTGCAATGCTGTAGAGAGATTCGGTGTTTAGCATCGCGCGGTTGAGGTCCACGCCGAATTTCCAGGTCATTCCACCACGGGTCACGTAGACGTTGTCCGCTATCTCATACTGCTGCTCCAGACTGTACCCCAAGGTGGAAACCTGCGAACCGATATTCGCCACGTTAGCTGAGTTGTCGTAGATGTTGATGAGTGGCAGCCCGCCTTTGGTCAAGCTCGGCAGCCCGAGTTCAGTGCTCAGGTTTTGGCCGGACTTCACGTCCCACTGCGGCGAGAGCTGCCCGCTGAAATCGGCACGTGTATACGCCAGGCGTAGCTCGTTCACTACCGTCGGCGAGATGATCTGGGTGTCGCTCAGCATGTACTGATTCGATTTGCTGTAGCTTCCGCTATTGCCGTTGGTTGGGAAATTGACATCGCTGGTGCTAACTCCCACAGAGGGAACCGATGTCCAGCGGAAACTCAGGTGATTGCGGTCCCCAAAGTTCTGATCGATGCGGGTGTTATAGCGAACCTGATCATCCAGCAGATATTGATAAGTAACGTAGTTCTCGATGACGCCGTTGCTATCCAGAAAGTAGGGCGTATTGGGCTTCGGTACGTATTGAAGTAGCTTCA
>JAFAQG010000032.1 GCA_019246575.1 Acidobacteriaceae bacterium | reverse complement strand
CCCCGGCACTACGCCCGTGAACTCCCGGCGGCCGTATCAGGGGTTGGGCGATATCGACGTTTACGGCCCGCTCGACAATTCGACTTACAACGCGCTGATCGCAAAACTCGAGCGGCGCTTTACAAAGGGGCTGAGCTTACTCACTTCTTACACCTACGGCCACTCCATCGATGGGGGCGGGAACCAAAACGACAACAACGACCCCGGCCCTCAGGACGTACGCAACCTTCGCGCCCAGAAGGGCTCTTCGAACTTCGATGTCCGCCATCGCTTCGTTGTGAGCGGGCTTTATCAGCTGCCATTCGGAAAATCAGGCGGGGTTGTCTCGCACATTATTCGTAATTGGGAGCTGTCCGGAATTTTTTCCGCCCAGACGGGGGTGCCCTTTACTGTGACGCTGACTCCGGACCCGACGGCGACTAATACGACCGCGCGACCCAATCGCATTCGCGACGGTAATCTACCTTCCGATCAGCGTGATCCATCCCACTGGTTTGACACCAGCGCATTTCAGGCGCCGACCTGCGTTTGTTTCGGAAACTCGGGGAGAAATATCATCCGGGGACCCGGAAGCATGAATCTGGACCTAGGAATCCACCGCGACATCGTATTCGGCGAGCGTTTCCGGCTGCAGCTCCGCGCGGAGTCGTTCAATATCATGAACCACCCAAACTTCAACTTTCCTAATGGGGCGGGTATGCAGATCGGCAATCCGCAGGTCGCGATTATCAAGAGCGTCGTCAGTCCCGAGCGCCAGAACCAGCTTGCGTTAAAGCTCTATTTTTGATTTGCTATTGGCAATCATGAGAATTGCCAATCTGCTCATCGCGGTTGTATGTTTCGCGCTGACCGTCGCCGGACAGACACCAGGAAGTGTCCGCATTCTCTTCGGCATCGGAGATGCGGAGTCCACAAAGTGGGATGGCTCGCTCCAGGTCCGCGACGGAGCCCTGAACTCGCTCGAGCCCTGGCGATTCGACGACCAGGATTCTATATCGGGATCCTCGTGGCATGCGAGCACTCATCCGATTCGTCTCTTTGGCGGCGGGACACAATTCAATGGACAGCAGATCCGTAATGTCGTAGCGAACGGAATTATCGCGAACCTCTCCGCGGCTTCGGATAAGACAGCGTTGAGGGTTACAACCGCGCAAGGTAATTTCGATGTGGCGTTGAACGAGATCCCGTACGGAACGGGCGTTCGAAAGCTGAACGGCAGAGTGTTTGTGGATCGAATCCCGCCTACTGCCCGTCTGACCGAAACACCGGAAGAAGAGGATTTTCCCTCTGCGGCTTCGGATCGCAGAGGCGATGTCTGGATTGCGTATGTGATGTTCCGGCACAGCCCCGATCACAACCGCCTGCGCGCGCCGGTGCAGGAACCGATCACCGACTTTGCGCGGTTAAAAACGCCTACAGGCGGAGATCAGGTGTTCGCGCGCAACTACTCGGGCGGGAAATGGGGTGAGCCGATCGCGATTACGGCGGGCGCCGGGGATCTGTATCGAACTTCTGTGGCTGTCGACGGACAAGGCCGTGCGTGGGTTTTCTGGTCCGGGAATAACAACGGGGATTTCGACGTGTTTGCGCGACCAATAGAAAACGGAAGACCCGGCCAGCAGATTCAGATCTCACGCGAGCCGGGGTCGGATGTTGCAGCGGTCGCGGTGACCGATTCAAAAGGCAACGTTTGGGTGGCGTGGCAAGGTTGGCGGAACGGCCGTGCGGCGATTTTTGTCGCTGTCCAGAACGGGACGGCGTTTAGCGCGCCCGTTGCTGTCTCGAACTCGTCCGCAAATGAGTGGAACCCTGCAATTGCGGCCGACAAGGCCGGACACGTTACGGTTGCATGGGACTCGTATCGGGCGGGAAATTACGACGTCTATATGCGAACGGCAACTGCTCCGAACTCTTGGAGCGCAGAAAAGCCCGTTGCGGCTACACCGCGCTACGAAGCCTATCCCTCGATTGCGTACGACCCCTCCGGGCGCCTGTGGGTCGCCTATGAAGAAGGCGGCAGTGGTTGGGGGAAGGACTTTGGCGCTTACGATACGGAGGGAGTGTCGGTTTACCAGGGACGCGTTGTTCGGATCCGGGGGTTCGAGGCGGACGGGCGTGCCGTCGAGCTCGCAACCGACGTAGGAACCGTGTTGCCCGGAACACCGGGTTTCCGCGCCGATGAGCTTGGGGTTCAAGACGAGAAGGTTTCCTTAGATCCCGATCCGGCCTCGTCGAAGAACCGAGCCGCGAGCCGTCCAGCGCCGAATCAACGAAATCCGAGAAACACCAGCCCGCGATTGCTGATCGACGATTCGGGCCGCATCTGGCTTGCGTTTCGTAGCGCTCATCCGACCTGGTGGACTCCGATCGGTACCGTTTGGACCGAATACGTTACGTCTTTCGACGGCACGCGTTGGACGCACCCGATTTTTTTAAATCACAGCGATAATCTGCTCGACAATCGCCCGGCTTTGGCGTCTCCCAAACCCGGCCAGTTAGCTGTTATTGGTTCATCCGATGGGAGGCGGCAGTTCCATGTCGTTCGGCTGAGCGATCGCACCGTCCCGGCCGGGACCACCCAAACGGCTCGCGACCAGGACCCCTATGAAAACGATCTCTATGCGAATGAAGTTATGCTCCCACCTGCAACTCAAGTCTCCGCGACGGCGGCAGCGCGAAGCGAGTCGCAGAACAGTTCGCCGGACAACGTGGAGCTAGCGGCCATACGAAGGTTGCGTGAGTACCGGATGGCATCTACGGGGCTGCGAATAGCGCGCGGTGAGTTTCACCGGCACAGCGAGATCTCGATGGACGGCGGATTCGATGGCTCCATTTACGATCAGTGGCGCTATATTCTGGATGCCGCGTCGCTCGATTGGGTGGGATGCTGCGATCACGATAACGGCAGCGGCCGGGAGTACACGTGGTGGCTGATTCAGAAGCTCACGGACATTTATTACTCGCCGGGCAAGTTTTCGCCGATGTTTAATTACGAGCGCAGCGTCGTGTATCCGGAAGGGCACCGCAACGTCATCTTCGCGCAGCGCGGCATTCGTCCTTTGCCCCGGCTTCCGATTTCGAAGGTCGATTCACCTCCCAATCACGCGCCCGATACCCAGATGCTCTACGCGTATCTGAAATTCTTCAACGGGATCGTCGGTTCGCATACCAGTGGGACAAACATGGGCACGGATTGGCGCGATAACGATCCTTCTGTTGAACCAATTGTCGAAATCTATCAAGGCGACCGCCAGAATTACGAGATGCCCGACGCGCCGCGCTCAATTTCCGAAAAAGATGCGATCGGCGGATGGCGGCCGAAGGGTTTTGTTAATCTGGCTCTCGCGAAAGGGTACCGGCTAGGATTCGAAGCGAGCTCCGATCACGTGTCGACCCACATCAGCTACAGCGACGTGTATGTGACAGACGTCAGCAGGGATGCCGTGCTCGATGGGCTGAGAAAGCGTCACGTCTACGGAGCAACGGACAATATTCTCGCCGATGTACACAGCGGAACTCACATGATGGGCGATACGTTCTCGGTCGCGACGCGCCCCGCGCTGGACGTAAAGCTAACCGGCACGTCGAAATTCACAAAAGTTTATGTCGTGAAAGACAACAACTATGTCTATTCCGTCGCGCCGAATTCGGTGGAGGTATCGTTCTCTTGGACGGACATGAATGCCCAAAGCGGCAAGACGAGTTACTATTATGTCCGCGGCGAGCAGGACGACGGCAACCTCGTGTGGGTTTCGCCGATGTGGGTCACGTACACCGGTCAATAATCAGTTACAGAACCCCGCGCGCAAGCAAGGGGCCGGTGGGGAATTTCCGCCGCTGTGCTATCTATACGTGATCCACACAGGTGAGCTCCAGGCCAGATTCTTATCCATCTGTGTGACTCGCACGTAATACCAATTCGTGCCCTGCGCCGGCGACTCGTCGACGTAATCGAGATCGACATCTTTTTTGTCCGGAGTCGGCGCAGTATAAATAATCGCATTGTTGCGAATCAGCTCTAAGCGGATGATCCGGTCCGTTCCACGCACCTTTATCCGAAGCTTCTCGCCGCGCGCCGCGTTGAAGATATCGCCCATAAAATGGGTGCTCCCGTCCGAGCCCTGGGTTTCGAAATCTACGATGATGTTGTCGGTTGCACCATAGGCATGCCGCTTCCGCATGCTCTCGACGATATCCGTCCGGTTCGTCGTCGGCGAATAGATCATGGAATAGCTGCAATGCGTCGAGATGTGGTCCGAGCTGGCCTGAACACCGAGTTTGTAGCCTTTCGCCAATGCGTTCCAAAAGAAGCCGGCCGGCTCGTACGTCCCGTGAACCAGCAAGTGGTTCGAAGCACTCTCGGCGCGCGGTCCGCCTTCGTATTCGTAGGCGGCGTGATAGCCCTGATAAATTTCGACGAGCGGCTCGAGATTAGAATCGTTGTCGCGCCAGTCGGTGCCTTGACCGGTTGCGAGGGAATGCTCCATGCAGATTCCGCGGTTTTGCCGCAAATAGGGATACACGAGCGTCCCGCTGTTTACTTTGCCCTGATTTTCCGCCGGTCCCACGGGCAGTGTGCGGACGCCGCGATGATCGAATACAACGTTTCGGTGGCCGTTCGGATAATTCACGCTTCGCTCATAACCAAATAATGGCGTGTAGCCGTTCGGGATATGAAACAGGTCGTACGATTTTTCGGTGCGCCACCAGTTGTATTCGACGTCGCCGCCCATGTTGTGATCGGTAATGATGCCGGTGTCCATCGCGGCAGCATCCATCATGTAGCGATAGAAATCTTCGAGCGAACCATCGCCGGCACCGTCGTTCGAGATGTCTGAATGGCGGTGAAAATCGCCGCGCAAAATACGGTATTCGGCGCCGTTCACGGTTGTGCGATAGGCACGAATGCGTTGTACGTCTTCGCGCTCGTTTGGATTGACAACCTGCGGATGCTCCGGCCTTTCGGCGAACGCGGTGAGCTGCGGAGAGCCTGAAGGCGCCGGCGCGGACACGGGCGCTGCGAACACGTCGTAGTGAACCATTGTGGGCGCCTGATAGTTTCCGTTTGCGGCGCGCAGCAGACGGCCATCGCTGGTCCACGTCATCCAAGCGCCATTCGTAGCTCCGGCGATCTGAAACGGCGCTTCGTTGCGGCTCGTCGAGTGTGGCACGAAGTTCGCCGGCTGCCACAGACCCTTTTCCAGGGTTGTAAGATACAGATGCCACTGTCCCCCCGCGGCCCAATAATCGTCGCGGTTAATGGCAGTGCTGGTCCTCATCTGAAACAGCAGCCAGGCGCGGCCGCTGGCGTCGAACGTCACATGCGGTAACTGCCAGTAGCGCCGCAAACGATCCGGCACTGCAGGCGTGACATCCGGCGCATCCTTCCACGTACCGCCGTCTTTGACTGCCACTCGGATGGAACGGTCTTTATATAGAACAGTTGACCGGTTCTGATCCTGATGATTCCAATCCTTTCCCCAATTTGCTCCCGATTGGTCCCACGCGAGCCACGGCCGCCCAAGTTGATCGATGGCAACGGAGGCATGCGCCTCAAAGCGCGGCGATTTCGTGATCTGCTCGACTTCATCCGGCGTGCCGTTCGCGGCAACGCGGCGGTAGAAGATATCGTAGTTGCCGTTTTGATAGCTGTCCCACGCCGTATGCAGATTGCCGTCGCGATCTGTCGCAGCGTCCGGATTCCAGACGCTCGGGCCTCCGATGCGCTGCGGCTGCGACCAGCCGGAGCCGCGATTGTAAGTCGAGAAATACAGATACGATGTGCCCTGTTCGTGCCCGATCCAGACGAGATAGAGTCCGCGCGCGGAAGGCACAAGCTTATGAAACACGTTCGGGCTGTTTGCGTTCGTAATGCTCGACTGCTGCGTCCAATCCGTTCCGTTGTAAATGCGCTCGTAAAGATCCCAGGCTTCGGCGTGGCGCTCGGACCAGGCGACATGCACGCCACCATCGGAGTCTTCCGCGATTGACGTACGGTACACATCGCCTTTCTCGGATGTAAGCCGTAAGGGCTCGCTCCCTTGCCGTCGCACATAGACGTGATCGCCTCGGTCCTGATACGCCTGCCACGCAGTCCAGACTTCGCCATTTCGGAGGATCGCGATGGATGGATAGTCGTGCTCTTCCTGATTTTGTGGCGAGAGGCGCTGTGCGGCGGGCACGCGCTCGACTTGTACATCGTGGTCGAGGAACCAGAGCTGGCGTCCGAAAACCAGCTCGGAAACGGGAACAGAGAAATTACCCTGAGTAGTTTGAACCCGTACTGAATTAGCCGTGCTATCGACCGTGATCACGAGTCCGGCCGGAACGATATTCATCGGAGGCGGCGCTCCGGCGGACATCTGGTTTGGCTGATCGGGCTGATTTTCAAAAACGGCGCGCTTGATCCGCAGTTTCCAGGAATTCGGGGGAGTGATGGCGTCCCCCTGTAAAAAACGCCAAGGCTCGATCGTTCGAAGCGCGCCCCCGGTCACACTCATAGAGCCGTCGTAAACCTTTTCGGCGGTGCGCTCGTATCCGAACACGACACGAAAGCTAAGTGAATCTTCGCGAGCAGCCGTAACGGCCGTGGCGCTGCGTTGCGGCCGCCGGGATGCGATGGAGGAAAGCGCCACGAATCCAACGACTGTAATTACCGCCAGCACGCGAAATCTCATACGCGCTATATCTATCACGAATGGTGCGCGCGCGAGTGCTGCCGTTTCGACTGAGATAATCTGATCTGTAATTCAAAACCATAACGCGATGGACGAAGAACGCAAAGAACGAATCCGCTATTACGTGTTTGCCGCGTTCGTGGGCATCCTGTTGTTACTGAATTGGCTGGGTATCTTCAAGACGCTGTTCGGCATCGATACGGCCATTCTAATTACACTGCTGGCCGGCTATAAGACGTTCTACAACTCGATCTCGGCCTTGCTGGAGAAGAGAATTTCGGCCGATATCGCGCTTTGTGTCGCGGTGATCGCAGCGCTTGCGGTCGGACAGTATCTCGCGGCTGCCGAAGCGATGTTCATCGTGCTCGTGGGCGAGGGCCTGGAATCATATGCGGCGGGGCGCACTGCGGTTGCGATTCAGCGCTTCGTTGAACAACTGCCGCGGCGGGCTCGGCTGCTGCAAGACGGGCGAGAGGAAGAGGTCGATGCCGAGTCCTTAGTTCCCGGCGACGTCATCATCGTGCGGGCGTGCGAGCGCATTCCGGGTGATGGTGTCGTTCTTCAAGGCTTCTCTGCCGTCGATGAAAGCTCTGTCACGGGAGAGCCGCTGCCGCGCGACAAACAAGCCGGCGACGAAGTCTTTTCAGGCACACTGAACGGCGACGGATTGCTGCACGTTTCCGTCACCCGCGCCGGCAGTGACACGACACTCGCGCGCGTGATCCGGCTGGTAGAAGAAGCGCAGCTCAGGCGTGCGCCGGTCGAAAGGCTCGCAGACCGCGTCGCGAAATATTTTTTGCCGGCTCTGCTGCTCTCCGGCGCCTTGACGTTTTACTTCACGCGGGACTGGTTGCGCACGGTTTCGGTGCTGATCGTGGCTTGTCCGTGCGCACTGATTCTGGCGACACCGACGGCGATGGTGGCAGCCATTGGAGGCCTTGCGCGGCGGGGCATTCTGGTGCGCGGGGCTGCCGCACTGCAGAGGGCGGCAAATGTCGATACGATCGCCTTCGACAAGACCGGAACCGTAACGCTGGGCCAGTTCGAGATCCTTAAAATCATTCCGTTCAATCGCAGTGAAAGCGACCTCGTGAGGCTGGCGGCTACGGCCGAAAGCGCTTCCGAACATATGCTCGCCCGAGTGATTGTGGCCGAGGCGGTGAAAAGGAAACTGCCTTTTCCTCCAGCCGGCAATGCGCGTGTTTTGCCGGGTCGCGGCGCGGAGTGCACTCTCGAGGGCCGGATGGTTCGCGCCGGCAACGCGGAGTTTCTCGCAGCTTCTGGGATCCAGAATACGGGATCGATACTGGACGAAGCGGACCGGCTGGGGGCGACCGCCGTACTTGTGTCCGATGGAGATGTTTTCGCGGGCGGCATTCTGCTGCGAGATCGTCTGCGCGATGGCGTGCGCGAAGCAACCTCCGGACTGGCTGAGCTCCAAATTGCGAATCGAATCATGCTCACTGGCGATCGACGCCGAGCCGCCGAGGTGATCGCGCGTGAAGCCGGGATTCCGAGTGTCGAGGCGGAGCTCCTGCCGGAGCAAAAAGTAGACCGCATCCGGCAGCTCGAGTCGCAGCAGAGCCGAGTCGCAATGATCGGCGACGGCATCAACGACGCTCCGGCGCTTGCCAGCGCTACGGTGGGAATCGCCGTTCGCGGCGCAGCCGACATCGCAGCCGAAGCGGCCGACGTTGTGTACATGCCACACTCGCTCGAAGAGCTTCCGCAGTTCTTTGAGGTCAGCCGAAAGGCAGTGAGCACAGCATGGCAGAACATTATCGTCTTCGCCGGCCTTCTTAACCTCGCTGCCGTCATAACCGCGGCGAGTGGGGTTATCGGGCCCATTGGCGCTGCGCTCACACATCAGCTCTCGTCATTTCTGGTGATGATGAACTCACTGCGGCTGCTGCGCGTACCGCGTACCCGCCAGCGCATTCCAGCGCTGGTGGCGCAGACTCCGATCCCGCAGGCCTGGGATCGCTTGCGTCGCGTGGTCGACAGAATCGATGTATCTGCTTCGGCATCGTACCTGTACCGGCGTCGCCATGAGTTGCTGCGTCCGGCGATTGCTATGTGCGCTGCGCTGATTCTGCTTAGCGGTATTTATACAATCCGACCGGATGAGATGGGTATAGTGCTGCGCTTCGGGCGCAAATTGCAGCCCTACAGCGGACCGGGATTGCATTACAAGTGGCCGTGGCCTGTGGACCGGCTAACGCGCATTAAGGTTCACCAGGTGCGCGTTGTCGAGATCGGCTTCCGCTCGAATGTTTCCAAACCCGAACGCGAACCGGCTTCTTACGAATGGAACGCGCAGCACCGCTCGGGGCGCTACCAGCGCATACCCGAAGAAGCGCTGATGCTCACAGGCGATCAGAACATGATTGAGCTGAACGCGACGATTCATTACGACCTGCTGCATCCCGACGAGTTTCTATTCCGGCAACTCGACGGTGAGAAGACGGTGCGCGCGGCCGCGGAATCAACGATTCAATTGATCGCGACGACGACTCCGCTCGATGACATGCTGACCGCGGGAAGACATGCCGTGGAATCAAGGGCGGTAAAGGACCTGCAGCGCCGGCTCGACAAATACGATTGCGGCATTCGCGTGCTCAGCGTCCGGCTTCAGGATGTGCATCCTTCGCTCGAAGTGGTGGACGCGTTTCGTGACGTCTCGGGCGCCTACGAAGAGAAGAACCGGATGATCAACGAAGCGGAAGCTTATCGCAATGAGCAGATCGCGCTCGCGCGCGGCAATGCGAAAGCGCGCATCGAACAGGCTCAAGCATATAGCGCCGGGCGGAAGAATCGCGCGGGTGGCGATGCGGGTCGTTTCTTGCAGCGCGAGGCCGCATTTCGCTCGGCACCGGGACCCACTGAGCTGCGTTTGTACCTGGAAACCATTGAGCAGGTCTTGCCCGGCAAGAAAAAGCTGATTTTGGACCACACCAAATCCGCGCGGCGGCTGTTCCTCATGGAAGATGGAGTCGAACTCGCGGGACCCGCAGCGAATCCCGTCTTCATATCTCCGGAACAGGCGAAGCCACGAGAGGAACCTTAGAAATCATGGAACGTTATCGGAAGCGTGTTTCGATTGCATCTGTCGCGGGGGCGGCGCTGTTGCTGTTTCTGTCGCTTTACTCAGTCAAAGAAACAGAGTTCGCGCTGATTACCCAATTCGGGCGGCCGATCGCGACCATTACGCAGCCGGGTCTTCATGTGAAGTGGCCGTATCAATCAGCGACCTATTTTGACAGGCGCTTGCGCATTTACAACCCGCGGCCGTCGGAGTTTCTGACGCGCGATAAGAAGAATATTGTCATCGACAACTACGTCGCTTGGGAGATCGAGGACCCGATCCGCTTTATTCAAACTGTCGGCGATCCCGTATCGGCGGAGATGCGCCTGCACGATATCGTGTGGTCGGGCCTCTCCGCCGCGCTGGGCACGCACGATCTGGACTCGCTTGTCTCATCCGCACCGGACACAGTCGAAACCGGGGCACTGCTGGACCGCTTGGCGGAGCTGACGGATCGCGCAGCTTTGCGCCAGTACGGCATCCGCGTAGTCGACGTTCGAATTCAACGTATCAATTTGCCCGAACAGAACAAGCAAAGCGTCTACGCACGCATGAGAGCAGAGCGCGAACGCATCGCGCGGCAATACAGGGCAGAGGGCGAGGAGCAGGCCCTCAGCATTCGCGCCGATGCCGACAAGCAGCGCGAAGAAATCCTTTCCGTTGCATACCGCGATGCCGAGAAGATCCGTGGCGAAGGCGACGCGGAATCGACGCGCATCTACGGGCAGGCGTATTCGAAGAACCCGCGGCTTTATAAACTGCTGCGCACGCTCGAGTCCTACAAAAAAGTTCTAGACGATAAGACGACTGCCATTCTGAGCTCCGATTCGGAGCTGCTGCAGATTCTCACCAAGGGCGAGGCGGCGGCCCGGTGAGCTCTACGTTCATCGAATCGCCCGCAATCGAACGCGCACAA
>JAFAQG010000025.1 GCA_019246575.1 Acidobacteriaceae bacterium | reverse complement strand
ACCCAATTTCCTGTTTCCGCCTTTCGGCCCGGAGCTTTAGGAGCTGATCGAGGCACTTGTGAAAGGCACGGTCATTGGTGGTCTGGTAGCGGAGAAAGAGCGCGAACTGGCGTTCGTTTTCGACTTCGGCGCGATCTTCGGCCATCGCGAGATCTTGCAGTAATTGCGCGCGCTTGGTCAGCCAGAAGTGCTGCGCGATTTTGTCGACGAGAATGTTTTCCGTCGGGGTGGAGGGATTGTGCTCGAGACGAAGCGCGGTTAGTAGAGCGCTGAACTCGTCCTCGTCTTCGGAGGGGAGAAGGTTGAAGGCGCCGGTGAAGCCGTGGCGGAAGTTATTGCGGCAGGAAGCGGCTTTGCCTTCTTCGGTGCGGGGACCGGTGGAGTGCTGGGCATTCGCTTGATTGGCTGCGATTTGGGCTTGAGTAGACATGACTGAGAGCTCCTGAAAATGAAAAAGCCGGTGACTGGAACGGCGCAAAACGGGCGCGACCAGACGCGCCGCCGAAAGAGCTTGCGAAGTTGGTCTCCTGCCTGGCGGCGCGGAACCGCGCCCTTTGCACTTGAGGCGGGTACCGGCTGTTTCGAGATTTAGATAGGGCGGAAGCGGGTAACTGCTGCTTCCCGGAAACCACTATACACGGCGGTTCCAAGCGATTGTCTGTAAGCCGATGAAAGTACAAGCGAAATAGCTTGTGAACGGCATTTCGGCACAGTGGTGTTTTGAGATCAGGAGGCGCCCGGTTGCATTACTTACCACCCTGACTCGGATTCGAGTAGTAAGCCTATTGCAGACGCGTGCTGAGCCGATAAGACATGTGGTCAGTGAGAGCACTGGCTGCGACCCATCCGTAATCGGGGGTCTTGAGAATAAGGAGAATTCTTTGAAATCGATATATAAGGCGATGCTCGTCGCCGGTTTGGCTATAGCGGCGTTTGGTTCGGAAGCGGAAAAGAAGGTTCCGTCCGGGTCAAAAATCTACATCGAAGCAGCCGACGGGTTTGACACGTATCTCACGGCCGCTTTCCAGAAGAAGCATGTTGCGCTGGTCGTCGTTACGGATAAAGCGAAGGCGGATTATGAGCTCTCGGGTGTGTCAGATCACCAGAAGGCGGGATGGGCAAAGATCGCCTTCACGGGGCAGATTCACTCCGATGAGCAGGCCAGTGTCAGATTGGTGGATATCAAAACTGGCGAAGTTGTATTTGCTTACGCAGTGAACAAAAAAAATTCAATGCATGGACGGCAAACTGCAGCAGAGGCTTGCGCAAAGCATCTCAAAGAAGTAGTCGCTGATTAACGGCAAATTGCCAGCTCATACGCGGGCAGCGGCGTTGAAGCTGCTGCTCGCAATGTGCGTAAGAATTGGCGCGGAAATGTGACACGCAATGTGTCACAATGCTCAGTATGCCTTCCGTGAACATCCGTCAACTGCGGGACACGCGGCAACTCAAGGCGTGGTTAAAGGCGGGTAAGACGGTAGAACTTCGGGAAAGAGATCGCCTGATCGGCCGCATCGTGCCTGAACGATCCGCAGTCGAACCGGCGACATGGCCGGACTTTGCTGGGCGCACAAAAAGAATCTTCGGAAACCGGGTATTACCGGGCGCGGATTTGGTTACTCGAGAACGGGGCCGTTATTGAGCATCTACGCCGACACGAGCTTCTTCGTGTCGCTCTATTTGCCGGACGTACATTCCGCGGAGGCTCACCGGCGAGTAAGAGGCCGCCCTTCTCTGTGGCTGACGCCTTTGCATCGAGCCGAGTGGGCACACGCCGTGTATCAGCATGTCTTTCACGGCAAAATTTCAGCTCAAGAGGCGCGGCGCGTCTACAGAGAGTTTGAGGGCGATCGAAAGGCACGCCTATGGGTTGAAATCGCGGTGCCGGATGTGGTGTTTGAGCGTTGTTGTGACCTGGCGCGCCGGCACGTACCTCGTCTTGGGGTGAGGACACTCGACACTCTGCATGTCGCTTGCGCGTTGGAACTAAAAGCAGAGCGATTTTGGACATTTGACGAACGGCAGGCGAGATTAGCGGAAGCAGAACGGCTGAAAACGAGCTGATGTACGTGCCCTGTACGATGGCGACATGGCCGGGAATGGAAAGATTGCTGTCGTTACAGGTGCGGGGAGCGGGATCGGCCGGGCGGTGGCGCTCGCGTTAGAACGCGCGGGGTACTCGATCGGGTTGGCGGGGCGGAGGGTTTCGCAGCTCGAGGAGACGGCGCGATTGGGATGTGATAACGGCGGGAAGATGTTGCCTATTCCGACCGATGTCGCGCAGCCGGAGTCTGTGAGAGCGCTGTTCGCGAGAATGGAACAGGAGTTCGGGCGAATCGATGTCCTCTTCAACAATGCGGGGACGAATGCGCCGGGCGTGCCGACGGAGGAATTGACATACGAGCAGTGGAAGGCCGTGGTCGATGTGAATCTCACGGGCTGTTTTCTCTGCGCGCAGGAAGCGATCCGACTGATGAAGAAACAGAATCCGCGCGGCGGGCGGATTATCAACAACGGCTCGATTTCGGCACATGCGCCACGGCCGAACTCGGCGCCTTACACGGCCACTAAGCACGCCATTACCGGACTAACGAAAAGCATCTCGCTCGATGGCCGCGCGTTCGATATTGCCTGCGGGCAGATTGATATCGGAAATGCCGCGACCGAGATGACCGAGCGCATGAACAAAGGAGTTCCGCAGGCGAACGGAACAACGATGGTGGAGCCGCGCATGGATGTCGAGCATGTAGCGGATGCGATGGTGTACATGGCAAGTTTGCCGCTGGAGGCGAACGTGCAGTTTATGACGGTGATGGCGACGAAGATGCCGTTCGTGGGGAGAGGGTGAAACACTGAATCACCCCGTCGCTGCGCTCCGGGCTCCGAATCGAGATTGGTGACGATTGAAAGATGGTCAGGTTTCGACTGTGATTGAGTCTCCGGGGGAGAGGCCTAGGAAGGCGGCGGCGCTTGCTTGATTCATGCCGAGCTCGATGTAATCCGAGCTACCGAAGTAAGCGAAGCAAAGTCCAGCAGGCGCGCCTCCGAAGGTGCGCCGGAATTCTGTGACGCGGTGGTCACGCGCTCGGATCTCAAACGGGCCGGAATCGATGCAGGCGAATTGCGAAGTTTTGAAGTTAGTAATGACGTTTCCGAAGTGATCGACGTTGAGTACGGTTCCGCGCCACGAGTTCGCTTCGAGCTGTTCGGGCTCCGAACCCGACGCGAGTTCGATGCCGCGCAGTGGAGGGCCGACCTCGTCGTGAGCAAGGCCGCAGGCGATGGCTGCAGCAACGGGAGAGAAAATGTCCCGGCCGTGAAAAGTGGATGAGGGCGAGGACAGAAAAAGAGCGCTGTTTGTGATCTCGCGCGCGGAGGCGTGACGATCGTGCGCGAACACGATGCTGAGAACGCCGT
>JAFAQG010000008.1 GCA_019246575.1 Acidobacteriaceae bacterium | reverse complement strand
GCGTTGCGAATTGGAAAAAGGGTGATCGTGTCGGGGTTGGTTGGCATGGTGGTCACGATTTCGTATGCGACCAATGCCGGCGCGGCGATTTCGCGATGTGTGCGAATCGCAAAGTCACCGGTATCGATTTCGACGGCGGCTATGCGGAGTACATCATTGTACCCGCCGAAGCACTCGCGGCGATTCCCGATGAATTACCCGCGGAAGAGGCTGGACCGTTGATGTGTGCGGGCGTTACCGTTTTCAACGCGTTGCGCAATTCCGGAGCGCGCGCCGGGGATGTTGTCGCGGTGCAAGGCATCGGGGGACTTGGACATCTAGGCGTGCAGTACGCACGCAAAATGGGGTTTGAAACTGTGGCGCTGGGCCGTGGCAAAGATAAAGAATCACTCGCGAAGAAACTCGGCGCACATCATTACATCGATTCGGACGCGGTGGACCCGATTGAGGAATTAAAGAAGCTCGGCGGCGCGCGTGTCATTCTGGCGACGGCGCCGAGTGCGAAAGGAATCTCGTCAGTCGTGGACGGTTTGGGAGTAGACGGACAACTGCTTGTTCCTGCGGCTCCGAGTGATCCGTTAAGCATCAGTGTGATGCCGCTGATTATGGGACGGCGACAAGTCTCGGGTTGGTATTCCGGGACGGCGCGCGATTCACAAGACACGCTGAAGTTCAGCGCGCTCACCGGCGTACACTCCATGATCGAGAAATATCCACTGACTGAGGTGGCCGCTGGCTATGAACAAATGCACAGCGGCAAAGCACGATTTCGCGTGGTTCTCATTATGTAGCATCCGCGGAAGTGCGCGCCGCGTGTTCCGGCAGAAGACCCTGCGGATCAGAATGGGCCCAGAATTTCCCAGGCCCATGTTAGTGGCCTATTTATTTTGGGGGCTTCTTGCTGCTCTGCGCTGCCGTTCCCGCCGCGACAGAATTCGCAAGTTCCGGCGGCGCGCCCTTTTTTTCAGCAGCTCTCTTCACCGCCCAATCATCTTCGTTCGCGGCTTTCCCAACCGCTTTGGTCTCGAGCTCTTGTTTAACGTCCTGCTTCACCTGCGTGTCGGCCTGTTTGGCAGATTGCTGCGTCCCACGACCCAGTTCGATAACCGTCACTCTGACACGCTTCTTGCCGAATTTCCGGCAAGCAGCCGCGTTCGGGATGAAGATATCCAGCTTGCGGCCTTCGATCTTTTGTCCACTGTCGGCCACCACGTACTCTCCCGAATACCGCCCCGCATGCTTGATCTTTATACGCGTTCCGATCGGCAGAACGTCCGGGTCGGCCGCCACGACATGCCGGTGAGTAGAAACGCCTGAGGCCGTGAGGCCAGGCTGCGAGTATGCGGTCGCGATGTAGCCGCCGTTAAGATTTCGCGACGGCGTTTGCGCCAATGCACAACCAACGTACAAGCCCACCAGCAATCGAACTCTGATCACAATGTTTAGACGCCGGCCGGACCACGGAGCCAACAAGTGAATCCAGAAACTTACCGCGCCGTGTGTTTTGAAGCTCCCGAATCGGGGCGAAATGTAATGCCGCGAACAGCTCCGGTGTTATCTTCGCCAGGCCCGGCCGCGTACTCCACTGTTACAGATGCCGGCGCGCTTTGTGGCCCGCACAAGAACTCCGAAGGGCCATTGCGAATTTGAATGCGCTGCGGATCCGGGATTGAGAGCCTTAGCTTCTCACGGCCTGTATTCAACGTGACGCCAACCGCCCGGTTCGCTGTGCATTGAATTTCGTCCAGTGTGCCCTCCAGGAGACGGATATGGTCTTCAGGCTCGATGAACGGGTTCCAGTCATGGCTATTGTGCGGCACTCGCGCCGTAATCAGTTGCAAGTTCCCGTTCGAATCTTTCGCGAATCGAACCGTAAGATCTGTTTGTGCAATGTAAGCGAGCTCATCGGCACGCGTCCGCTGCAAAGGCGTTGAGGCCTGCTGCTTGGCCTTGTTCGCTGCCGACATCGCCTCATCGAACCTCCCGAGCTCGTTCAGCGCATAGGAGAGCGAACTCCAGTAATCGAACGCCCGCGCGGGAGAAACGACGCGCATAGCCCTGAGTTGTTCCACAGCCCCCTCGAAATCCCCGCTATCGCTTTCGAGTAGCGCAAGACTGTACCGCGCGTCGTCGAAATCAGGCTTGAGGGCCACAGCGCGCTCAAGCGCTCGCTGTAAATCCTGTTCCGGAATCTCAACCGAATCGGCAAGACTTGCGAACCGGTAACACAACGCGGCATCGCCGACGCCTTTCTCCAACGCTCGCTTCAACTGGTCTCTCGCACTCGCATACTCATGCTTACGAACCGCAATTTCGCCCAGAGCCGCGTACACTGTGCCGTGCTCCGGCTCCTGTTTCGCAAGCTCCCGATACGCGGCCTGTGCCCGGTCCAATTCGCCGATACCGAGCAGCAGCTGTGCAAGGATTTCACGCGATTCAAATGCCGTAACGGCGCGAGACCTCAGTGCCGGATCTGCCCCGTTCGGGATTTCGCCGAAATCTGCCTGTGCTCGCGCGTGATCTTCGATCCAGCGATGCAAATCGCGCTTGATAATCCCCAAGTTCCGGCCATATACGTTCACGAGTGCTTCCTCGCTCGGCGCGCCGGATGCGATCCTCTCGACAACGTCGTGGAAACGCGGTGCGTATTCGGGCGAAAGCATCAGCATGTGCGTCAATGCCCAGCTCTCGGAATAGAACACCTCCGCGAGCGCGCGGTCGTCACGCACATCGTCGTGCATGATGGAGAACATCCGCGGTAGCTCCATCCATGCCAGCCGCCGCAGCGACTGCGTATGCGCCGGAAGCTCGCCGCCAATGCTCGCCCCGGTTTTGGATATCCGCACAGTCGAAAAGAAATCCGCCAATCCCTCGTCAAGCCATGACGGTAGGCGCCGGCCTGTTGCGTGCAGCACCAAATGGGCATACTCGTGTCCTGCCGTCGCAAACTCGTTATTTCCGAGCCGCGGAAGCACGATGCAATCGCGGTCGCCCGTCCCGATATAGTAAGCGTGAGCTAGCGGTCCTAACCGATACGGCTGATATTCCCGCTCGGACCGGAAGGCGATGACTCTAACTGACCGTCCTTCTAACGGCAGCCCGGTTTCTTGGCTGAAGAACGTATATAAGCGCTCAAACCACTCAAGGGCCGCACGCACGCTCTTGTTGTCGGTCGTTTGAGCATACAAATCGAAATGGCTCGAACGCACCAATATCCACTGGTCAGGTGTACGAGCCGATGCCGGCGAGAAAACGCCTACAGCAGCGGCGAATACTGCGATGGTTGTGCTTGAAATCCGGAGCCGCGGGGGCAAAGAACAGCTAGGCCGCAACTCTCAGCATAATTCAAACTGTACGGCTGCCGCCCCGAACGAAGTGTATGATCAACGAAATTACCGCAATGATCAACAGTAAGTGAACGAACCCGCCCGCAACGTGAAATGCCGCCCACGCGAGTAGCCACCCAATAAGCAAAACGAAGAACAGCACAAGAAATATGAAATCGGTTATCAACCGCATTCTGTTTCCTCCTGAGTCTATATTGTGCTTCCTAACTCGACCTCGCTTACTACTTATGTGAAGCGGATGCAGCCGTGGCGCGTCCCGCCGAATCAGCCTTCACCTGAGACATCGTTATGTTTGCAGCCGCTCTGCTGCCGCGCGCCTCCGCGTACACGTGCGTAAACTCCGCGCCGAAGAAGAAGATCTGCGCAGAGTAATACACCCAGACGATGACGGCAACCAGCGACCCTGCTGCGCCGTATGCCGAACCCACACTTGCCATTCCGAGATACAATCCAAGCGCAAACTTGCCGACCGTGAACAGAAATGCAGTTCCTACAGCGCCTACAATAACATCGCGCCATGCAATCCTCACGTCCGGAACAAACTTATACATCAACGCGAACAGCGCCGTTATGATCGCAAACGACAGCAGAAAATTGAACGCTTCAAGAATAGGCGCCGGCACGGGAACAACTTGACCAAAAAACTTGCCGACAAAGGTAAGACACGCGCTCAGCAAAAGTGAAACCAGCAGCAAAAACCCTACCGACAGCACCATCCCGAACGAGAACAGCCGGTCCTTAATCATGTTCTTCAATCCCGTTTTGCCCGTTGCTGTCGCGTCCCACATCACGTTCAGGGCTTCCCGGAGCTCGACAAAAACACCGGAAGCGCCGAACAACAATGTAATGAAGGCGATGATGCTCGCGATTACGCCGGAGGTCGGTTTTTGCGCGCTCTGTAGCAGTAATTTGACGCTATCTGCTCCGCGCTGGCCAATCAGTTGGCTTGCCTCGCTGACGAGAGCGTTTTGAGCCTGCTCGTGACTGAACACCAGGCCAACCACCGCGGCCGCAAGTACGATCAGCGGCGCGAAGGAAAACAGGGTGTAAAGCGCTACACTTGCGCCGAATCTCGGAGCCTGATGCTTGTCCCACTCTTGGTAGCTCTGTTTCAGTAGCGGAACCAGGTTCATGTGTCACCTTCTAACATTCACCAAATCACGCTACCCGGGGATGACCAACTGCTGCCCTGGGCGAATCTGGTTCGGGTCGTGCAGCTTATCCCGGTTCGCCTCGAAAATTTTGTTGTATTCGTTCGCATTTCCGTAGAATTCTTTCGCAATCTTCGAAAGAGTGTCCCCGGATTGAACCGTATATGTCCGGCTCCCCGAACCGGCGCCCGCAGCGGCGGCCTGGGCCTGCGCCGCTGGGGCAATACTCGGATCGACCGTCAAATCGCAAGTCAGGTCGCTGTAACTCGGATCCGCTGCCTTGATGTGATTCCAGACGTCGTTTTTCGCAGCCTCCGAAGGAGCCGTCCCCTGGATGAAAAGCTTGTTGTCCTGAACATGGAGGTGCGTCAAACGCACGCCCTCCCGCTGAACCGTCTCGAGTGCCCCCCGATACTTGTTCTTCAATTCTTCTAGTCGATCCATAAGGTCTCGTATTGTGGACCGCGGTTTGCCCGGAATTGTTGCGCGCAATGTCGGTGAGCCCACTTACCGCCTCTGTTACAGCCGTTTACGCGGATCGTCGGAACCACATCTCAATCCAGGGCCCGGCGAGAGGACCGGCCGGCTCGGCCAGGACAGACCCTGTGAGCATACGGATCTCGTCACTGATGATTCGCTCCTCCTCTTCCACCCACTTTGGATTTTCGGGTAGCGGCAACGCGAGCAGCTCTGAATTTGCCGTCCCGTTTCTCACGAACCCGAACGGTTGAATCAGCCGTTCCAGCGTGTCCTGACTGTGGCCGTAGAGATACGGAAACCCGAGCAAGTTGTTATAGCCCATTGCGTGGATCAAAAACTCGGCCGCTCCGCTTCGCAGCTCTTCGTGAGCGAGCAGCCTCTCGCACAAGGTATAGAACAAACCGTTCGGGGTCCGGACTACAAGCAGACCGTCACGGCACAGAATTCTTCGACACTCGGCCAACACTGGCTTCGGATCCACAATCTGCTCAAAGCAGTTCCAGATGAAGATGCCTTCAAACGTCTCGGATTCAAACTTGCAATCGACCAGGTCGCAATCGTGAACTGTGAAGCCCTTGGCCCTCGCAAACCGTACCGTGTCTTTGCCTACATCGACCCCTTCGGCCCGCCAACCCCACTGCTGCGCTGTTTCGAGAAAAGCCCCGTAATGGCTCCCGATTTCGAGCACTCGCGCACGCGAAGACAGCAGTCCGCGATACGGCTTCTCTTTACCTCGGAAAGCGTCGAGGTACCGCGGGTACTGGCGTTCCATGACGCTCGGGTTGTACTCCTCTTCTGAATACGTATCCGCAGCACGCGCCGTCAACTCGCGCCGCCATAAGAGCGAGCACCCGTTGCACCTCAGAATGTCTGCCCTCGCCTGATGGAAGAATTCGGTCAGATCTTTAAGCTCGTCGTGAGATGCCGGCCTGCTCAACCGTTCCTGTACAAAGCGCTCACGCACGCGGCATTCTTGTTCGAGCTTCGGTGCCGCGACCAAAATGCCGAACTCAGTGCCGTTGCAAACAGGGCAGGACCGCATTGCATAGACTAGACGCCCCTGACATCGCGACGGCGTCGGCGAAACACAGCATGGGACGGAGCACGCGCTCGGCCCGGGAGTGTTCCTAGAGCTTCGACCTCATTGACCGGCGTTGATTCGCCTGAATACGGCAGCTACGACTCGGTCACATCGGGATAACTGGAACGGAAACACTTCCGCCGCCGCGATTCCCGCCCGGCGCTCCAGATACTTTCGTAACTGCGCTGGCCGCGATGCAATCTTGTCTTCACCGTTTCGATAGTCAAGTCCAGGCACTCAGCGGTCTCGGCAATACTTAGCTCTTCCACGATTCGCAGTACGAATACACATCGATAATCCTGGGGCAAACTGTCAGTCGCCCGCTCCAGAACTTGTTTCAGTTCGTGCCCATACGCCTCGCGCTCGGGATTGTCTGTTGTTGCCATTGCCTCCCTCAAAATGTGCAGCCTTCCCTCTGAACGTGAGTCAAGGTCTTCTGTCCTCGCTCCCTTTCTAACGCGCGACAGGGCCTCGTGTATTGCGCTACGAGTTAACCAGGTCGAGAATTTCGCTTCACCCACAAATCCTGCGAGGTGCTCGTATGCGCGAACATACGCATCCTGCATCACGTCCTCGGCTTGGGCGTCGTCGCGCAGGATCGAGCGTGCCACTCGGTAAACCGCTGATTGTATCGGCGCATGAGGATTTCGTAGCGCCGTTTCGCCACCACCGGCGCATTTACGATCTGGTGGTGCGCGACATCGAGATCGCAATTGCGGCATTCGTCTTAGCCCGCGTCACCGAGATCCGGACTGTCGTGCCGGCCAGTCCACCGCTCGCGGAAAAAGCACACATTTGAAACGTCACTCCGCCGCGGGCGGCAGCCCATTAACGGGGCTCCGGCACCACGACCTAATCAATTCGTGGGATTGCACTACGAAAAAGTAATCGCCCTTACTGCATAAAATACTTGTATAAAATGTCTTGACATTTAAGTAAATAAAGCTAAAAATGGCAGCAA
>JAFAQG010000005.1 GCA_019246575.1 Acidobacteriaceae bacterium | reverse complement strand
TGTTCCCCCAGTCGTATTTATGGGACAGCCGCCATAATGAAGGCCCGAGGATATAGTCTTTTCTGCCTGCAGGATACGCCAGGAAGCCTCGTCTCTTGAGAGTGCCAGCGACGCGAAAGACGCTGCTCCGATCTATCTCCAACAACTTGGTCAGGTCTCCCAGGGAAACGGGACCACCCGCCTTTGCTACCGCCTCCAGAATGGTGAGACCGCGATCCAGGCTCTGGATCGATGGCGTTTGCGCGGAAGAACCACCGTTCCGCTTCGGTTCCGCTGAGCATGTATGGCGCTTGGGGCATGAGAGAGCCCCCACATTGAAAGTAGGGGTCTCTTACTCAGTATGCGGCGTCACGGCCAGACGATCTGGACGAAACAGCGTTTTTCGCGAACCACGCCTGCGAATTCCTGCGAGCGAATCGCGATACACCTTTCTTTCTCGACATCAACTTTCGCCGTCCGCATCATCCGTTCAACCCGCCGGCATCATTCGAGAAGATGTATCTCGGGGCGAAATTCCCTCCCTCGCATGCCAGGTCCGGCGAAATGGCTGACAAGCCGCCGCAGCAGAAAGCTGCGCTCGAGAACAGCGTTGGCTTCGATCTCCGCACCATGACCCCGGCTGAGTTAGATCTCGTGAAGGCCTACTACTACGGCATGATCAGCGAGAACGACAAATACATCGGGGCCATGACACAAGGACGCAGTCTTTTCGAGTTTCCGACCATCAAGATGGCCCGCACCCGCGAATGGAAGCTGGTGCACTACACGAGGGCGAAGTACGGCGAGCTGTACGATTTAGCGGAAGATCCGTACGAGCTAACGAATCGATTTGCAGATCCCGGGTGTGCCTCTGCGCGAGCCGGAATGCTCCGTGTACTCTTCGATTGGCTCGCCAGCACTGCGGATCCCAAGCTCGCTCCCATCCGAAGCCCCGAGGAACCCACGCGCCAGTCGACTGAATAGTTACGCAGGAAACAGACACGCATCCTCGCGAGGGCGCGCCTCCACTGAGATTGGAGGATGCCTAGTGAGAGACGTTGCCGGCTATGTAGTGCTCCAAGTGTTGAATCGCTTCATCCTGCGAGGTCGCAATCCACTTTACGAGATCGCCGATCGAAAGCACTCCAGCGACATGGCTCTCCGAATCCACGACGGGCAGATGCCGGATGCGATGTTCAGTCATGGTGCGCATCGCTTCATCGACAGAAGTGTTGCAGTTGATGGTGACCGGCGAAGCAGTCATGATTTCCCGGACAAAGGTGTCTTTAGACGACTTGTGCTGCAAGATGACTTTACGCGCATAGTCCCGCTCTGAGATGATCCCCGCCAGATGCCCGCTATCAATAACGAGCAGCGCGCCCACACCCTTATCGGCCATCATTTCAATGGCAGAGTACACGGACGCGTCAGAAGGAATTGAAAATATGTCTTTTCCTTTCTGCCTCAGCAGCATGGAAACCGGGTCAAGAACTCGCATTAATCCTCCAGGTAGCCGTTAAACCTCTCGGGCCAGCCGGAGCCACATCCACGGTGAGCCGAAGCTCTGTGACAGCGGTTGACTTTCCTTCAGGCGACAAAAATCGGGCAGTTGCTCGTGGAGGCCAACTACCGCGACAGTTGTCGCTGGGTGAAGTATACGCCTAATGTGAAGAGGATTCAATACGTATTCGTCGGATGCGCGATTACGGAGAGTACTAACCCTGCCGGCCACCGGGCTCCTCTAGAGTTTCAATTCCCGGCACTGCCCGGGCGCTCTTGAGCAGTGATGACGCAAGCGCTGGGTACATACTGAATCGCGAGCGCCGTCGACTTCGTTCCGAGCCAGTATTGCAAAACGGTCACGCTATTGATAGGAAAGAGATCAACATGCGAACGCTCAAATCCGGTTTCAACTCACAAGGTCTGATCTGGATTTTCGTTTCGGTCTTAGCCATTTGCCCGATTGCTCAGTGCTCGCAAACAACGGCCGATCCGTGGTGGAATCATGCCGTCATCTATGAGATCTATCCGCGAAGCTTTCAGGATTCGAATGGGGATGGGATCGGCGACCTGAATGGCATCACTCAGCGACTCGATTACCTGAAGGATCTGGGCGTTGACGCGATCTGGATTGCGCCTTGCTATCCATCACCGCAGGTCGATTTCGGTTATGACATCTCTGATTACGACAACATCGATCCAATGTATGGTACTCTCGCCGATTTCGACCGGCTCCTGGCAGAGGCGAAACAACGCAACATTCGAGTCGTTATGGATGCTGTCTTAAATCACACCTCAGACAAGCACCCGTGGTTTATCGAATCGGCAAGCTCCCGCGCAAACGCCAAAGCAGATTGGTACATATGGCGTGATGGGAAAGGACCGGGTAAGCCGCCGAATAACTGGCTCAGCACATTCGGCCACTCGGCGTGGCGCTTCAATCCCAAAAGGAATCAGTATTACTACCACTATTTCTACATCCAGCAGCCCGACCTGAACTGGCGGGACCCGCGGGTTGAGCACGCAATGTTCGACATGCTACGGTTTTGGCTCGACCGAGGCGTTGCCGGATTCCGCCTCGATGCTGTCCCGACCTTATTTGAGGATCCATCCCTTAAGGACGAGGAAGTCCTTCCCGGAAAGAATAAGTTCGGCGATCCGAATCAGTCAACAGCACTCCAGGAAAACCTACCCGAGGTTCATGGAGTTATTCGGCGCATGCGGTCCATGATTGAGACTTACTCAGGAGATCGCGTGCTTATAGGGGAGACATACCTTCCCAACATACAGGAGTTAGACACGTGGTATGGCGGCGCAAACCATGACGAGCTTCAATTGCCGATGGACATGCAGGTTGGTTTTGAGGCCAAGCTAGATGCGCGAGAATTCCGGCAGCGCATGAACGATGCTGAGACGAAAATCCACGGAAACCAGCCTTTGTTTGTTTTTGACAATCACGACAATCCGCGGACCGCCTATCGGTATGGTGATGGCGTACACAACAAGGCGATAGATAAGATGGTCGCTACCATTTTGTTCGCCAGCCGCTGCACAGCTCTTATGTACTACGGCGATGAGATCGAGATGTCGACAACCATCCCCACGAGCAAGGCTCAAGTGAAGGACCCGATTGGCATCACAGGGTGGCCCAAAGAGAAGGGGCGCGATGGCGAGCGCACTCCTATGCAGTGGAACAGTTCGACAGCCGCAGGCTTCAGCACAAATCCCAACACGTGGCTGCCCGTTGCTCCCGATTACAAGCAGGTCAACGTCGAAACGGAGTCGCGCGATCCCGATTCGATGCTGAACTGGTACAAGAAGTTGATCGCGCTTCGCCGCTCGAACCCTGCTCTTCGCGACGGCGGCATGACCATGCTTGCCGCCGGCAATGAATACGTGGTCGCCTGGAGCCGGACTGCGCCGAACGGCAGTGTCATTGTGCTGTGCAATTTCTCAGCTCAGCCGCAAGTTGTTTCGCTCGAGACAGCAATGAAAAGCTCGCTCAAAAGGGCCAGGACGCTAGCCGCGAGCGGCGGAGGCGAGCGGAAGCCTGCGTTCCCGCTAAACGCGATTTCCCTGCCTGCATACGGCAGCATAGTCGCCGAACTGAAGTAGCCGGTCTGCTCGGTGCAGACGAGTCGAGAGATCACCCGAAATACACATAGCCGTCGACCAGACCTCCACCTGACTTAAGCTCAAACCGCTGCTATACTCAGTTTGTCCTTCGCTCGCTGGAGTGGCGGAACTGGCAGACGCACGGGACTCAAAATCCCGCGGAGTTCACTCTCCATGTGGGTTCGACCCCCACCTCCAGCACCATGGAAAGGGAAATACTGCGCGGCGGTTGTAACACTGGCTGTTTCTAAATAGAGCAGTTATCCGCTTCGCCCCCTGCCGTCATGCGGCGTTCATGATCGCCAGCGACCATAAGAAAAGGCGTGCCCTCGATAAAATGAAGGTGCCAAGCAAAGCTTCTTTGCTGCAGGACCAATAATCGTTTTGCAGCCGGTCCCAGATGTTCTAAGTGGAGCGATCAACTCACATGCCCCAAGCAAATGACCCCGAGTTGGGTATTAACAGCTGGTTAGAAGACGAACTGTACCATCAGTACCAGTTCGATCGGAAGAGCGTCGACGAAAGCTGGATCCCGATGTTTCAGGAAGCGGGAGGAAACGGCGCGCAGGGCGTCGGGAACGGCTCCGCGAGCGAGGCCGCATCGAACCGGCCAGGTACGCCGGCCGCAGTCGCTGAGCCGCCAATAACTCGTGTGCGGGAACCGGAACCGCCGCGGCAAGAGCCTCCGCAGCAAGCACCTCCTCGCGAGGAACCGCCTCAGCCCGCTCCGGCGCCACAGGAAAGGGTAGTTCATTCGGCCACCACTCCGGGACCAGTTGCACAACCCGGCGCTGCAGAGGTCGCGAGAAGCGTCCGGGCAGCTACTGCCAAGCAGGAGGTGAAGACCGTAGGGGTGAGCGATCAGCTGATTCCGCTGCGCGGCGCGGCGGCCCGCATCGCGGAGAACATGACCGCGAGTCTCTCCATTCCGGTCGCCACGTCGCAACGGCAGATTCCGGTCCGCGTCATCGAAGAGAATCGAAATCTGATCAACAAATACCGGGCACAACAAGGTAAGGGAAAGCTCAGCTTTACACAC
>JAFAQG010000001.1 GCA_019246575.1 Acidobacteriaceae bacterium | reverse complement strand
AAGCAACAGGAACACAGCCGCAACCAGCATCTGCCATTGGCCGCCCAGAAAATCTTTGACGCGCTGAACATGCCAGATGCCAAAAACAACGAAAGCGGAAGCGATGATTAATAACCCAAGTACCGGCGAGTCGGCTTGCTGCGTTCGCGCCTTACGTGGTTGTGCGCCGGAGATTGTTGACTCTCCATCCAATTCGTTTACCCGCATTAAACCTGATTATCGGCGTTGCAATCTCCGGGCCATTTCGCTGCTTGCATGTTACCTCCGCACGCCTGCTCTGACAAATCGCACAATGCCTCGCGAATCGCGCATCCAGTGGCGGACAATGAGCTCAATTTTGAGGTTGTCTCCGGATGCATTGACCCGCGAGTTCGCCGCTTCCTTGTCTTTCGAAGACAGCAGTACAGGCTCGCCGTCGTTGATGCGCATGGCCGCGTATGCAGCCTTGCGAGTTTGTTCAGCCGGCCAAGATACGGTTACCCCCGGCGGTTGAATACTTATGGTCAGTGGAATAACCGCCGAAGGCAGCTGAAGGTATGCCCAATAACCGACGGCGCAGCCGAGAACTGCGGAGATGAATAGGATCAGGGCGAACTGCGCGTTCGATCGTTGGGTGTCGTCTCTAACCACGCGAGCGGCCCGCGCTGGCGCGAACCCGGTTGCTCCACGCCGATCGGTGTACTGCGGCTTTGGCGCTGCCGCGGGCGGTTCTTCCGCAGGGTCGGCCTGCCCGGCATCCGCCAGTTCGGGGTCCGTTTCAGTTTCAACCGGCATCGCGTTACGTGGTGGGGCAGGGAACTCAATGGGAGTAGTGGGGTTGCGCACGTGCTCGCGTACGGTCTCTTGCGCGTCCACAGCGGTCGCCGGCTCGCGCGGCGGAATCACCGGGCTCGGCATCTGCGGCGCGTTCCGGGGCATCTCCGTCTCGCGCCGAACTTCATCTGCACCGCGCCCTGCACGCCCGGGCAGCGGAAGAATGAAAGCGTGCTGCGTTCCATCGCGCAGCATCGCCCCGCTCTCACCTCTCACAAGAAAGGCGAACAGCGTCGGCTTGAACCTCTCCGGTTTTACCAACAGCGTGAGCTTACTGGCCCCGGGAAAGATCGCGTCGAACAGCGATGCTTCCCGATCGTTCATGATCAGAGGACTGCGCGTATGCGCGATGAACCATCCTATAGCTTCGAGTCCCTCGAGTTCGGGATCTCCGGCTGCCTTCGCGATTTGCTCGCCTAGCGCCGCAACGTCCCTCTCCGACAGAATGAACGACGGTCCCGCCGCATGTTCGCACTCGATCATACGAAACGCTTGGATTCGAACGGCATCCTCTTCAACACGTCCGAAAACCAGGCCGCCTACCTCAATTCCGCCGTGTGGGATTCGCCGGTAACCTTCGTTCACAAGGAAATCGATTTCATGAAACAGCGCCACCGGATAACTAACTGCCAACGATGTTCCCGGCTGAGTCCAGGTCGCGAGCTGTGTCGCTGCGTCGGGAGGTGTCATGCAAAATAGCTGGTGCTTACACTCGGCTGCAGTGATACCGTACCTGTCTCGTCGGATTCGCCCGACTCTTCCTGTAACGAATAGAAGTAAGTCACGACTGCCATCGCAGCTATGAGGATAAGAATGAGAGTAAGCCAGCGAGCCGATCGCAATGTCCAAATCGTCTCGGAAGAAAGGATGTCGCCCGTGTAGGCGACAATCGCGGCCGCCAGCGCCACGCTGAACCCAAGCTTCCAACCCCAATGCATCAGATCGAGTGCGCCTTGTCCCCCCACTTCCGACCACGCCGTAAAAATGGCTATCAAAGCAACTAGAAACTCGAACGCATATGCCACGCGCAGAAGCTTACGAGCCATTTCAAAGGCACTCTCATTCTACGATGAAAGTGTAAGTTGGATGCGGTGCTGATGGATTTGCCGGCATACCGCTGCCGCTCAAAACCAGGATCCGGAGCCAATCAGAACTAATGAAAGTTTCCCTAGATGGAATCGAGCTGCACCTTGCGCACCCCGATGATTTGAGCGTCTCGTGGGTGGGGCAAGAGGAGGCGTTACGCCAGCTAATGGCCGCTTGGCTGGTCATCGACGAGCGTGATTTGCCGATGAATCCCCGCCTTCTTGGGAAACCCGGCGTGGGAAAAACCACCATGGCCTACACAGCAGGCAAGCGCCTCGGCCGTGAAGTCTACATTCTGCAGGCAACCGTCGACACTCGTCCCGAAGACTTGCTGATCACTCCCGTTATCGAGGGCGTGTCGCAGTTGAAGTACGTAGCCTCGCCGCTCGTCTCCGCAATGATTCGCGGCGGTGTTGCCATTCTTGACGAAGGCAATCGCATGAGTGAGAAGAGCTGGGCAAGCCTCGCGCCCCTCCTCGACAACCGCCGGTACGTCGAGTCCGTCGTCGCAGGCATCAAGATTAAGGCGCATCCCAATTTCCGGCTGGTCGCCACTATGAACGACGACTCCTCGACGTTCGACCTTCCGGAGTACATTCATTCGCGATTGCAGCCGCAGATCCTTATCGATTTCCCGGAACGGGAAGAGGAACTCGCGATTTTGCGAGAGAACTTACCTTTTTCCCCCGATGAGGTGTTGCAGTATGTCACGGATTTTCTGCAGCAGGCGCATGCCGCCGATGAAAGTTACACGGTGCGCGACGGCGTCAATATTGCTCGTTATGCGCTGAAGCTGAAGAATGAAACAGGACACCCGGCCAAGTTTCTTTTGCAGGCATCCGTGCGGGCGATCCTTGGAGAAGAAGCCCTACGGTACGCGACGCATCGCTGAAGACATATGCCGTCAGAAGCAAGCTCCGCCGGTACTATCAATCGCGGCAATATCACGTACTTCCCGGTTGTACCGGGACGGCTTGAATTCTCCTCGCGCGTACGTCGCTACATTCTGGAACACCGGCCACCCGTAATCGCAGTCGAGCTTCCGTCCTCGCTCGATCGAGAATATAGCCGTGCTTTGGAGAGGATGCCGCGAATGTCGGTGATCGTCATCCCGGACCCGGAAGATGAAGAAGAGCGTGCGACTTACATTCCGATAGAGCCGGCCGATCCGTTTATCGAAGCGCTCCGCCTCGCAGCCGAGATCGGCGCCGAAGTGGTGTTTCTCGAGCCGGCAACAGCGGAAAGGCCGCATATCGCCGATACGTACCCGGAGCCGTATTCGATCGAGCTCATCGGAATCGAGCCGTATGTGGAGGCTTACCGGCTGCACCCTCAGCCGCGCACGCCCGAGATAGAATCGCATGCCGCTGCTATGGCTTGGAAGCTGCAGGGGGCCAACCCGCTCGCGCCCGTCCTCGCCGTTGTGTCCCTCAACATGCTCGACGCGTTACTCGATGCAATGGAAACTCCACAGGACGAACCCGCGCCGCCCCGCACCAAGCTATTTCACAGCGCCGAGCTATTCAATCTGCATCCGGATTGCCTCGCTGAAGTGACCAGCGAGCCTCCCTACTACCAACGGCTGTATGAAGATGCGCGCGAGCGAGGAATATCGCCGATCGCTGTCGACAGGCC
>JAFAQG010000184.1 GCA_019246575.1 Acidobacteriaceae bacterium | reverse complement strand
TGTGATCGCGACTGCCGATTTGTTATCTGAAGCAGCAGCGCCCCCACTGCGATCACAATTCCGACGCTCGCAGCCAGAGACCACGCGCGCCAGCCTGGGAGCCAGTCTCTTCGAGCAGTACCACGACGCTGATCGTACTCAGCGGAGCGCAGTTGGGCACGAATCTTGTCCTCTAGTCGTACAGGAACTTCAAACCTAAGGAATTGCGCTTTCGCGGATGCGTGCAACTGCTGGTATTGCTCAACAATGGCGCGGCATTCAGCGCATTCACTCACATGATTTTCGAAGTCGAGGGTAGTCACTACGTCGAGTTCTGTATCGATGTAGGCGTCGAGGAATTCACGCACTTGCTCATGATTCATATGACCCTCTCCGTAGTCCCTCCCGCGAGCCGTCCATAAAGTTCGCGACGCGCTCGCGACAGTCGCGACATCACAGTTCCCAACGGTTTTTCGATGATCTGCGCAATTTCCTTGTAAGAGAGGTCTTCTAATTCTCGCAAGATCAATATTTCCCGGTACTCTAACGGAAGCTCTTCTAAGGCCTTGCCAATAACTTGCGAGTTCGCGGTCTTGATTAACTCTGCTTCGGGATCGGACCATGTGCCGACCACGGCGGGAGACTCATCGTTGAGGGGCAGAGTAGCCGCATTCGAGCGATTCCGCTTCAGCCAACTTCGGAAACAATTTCGAACGATCGCGAGTAGCCAAGCTCGACCGTCCCGGCCTGGCACAAAGCTGTCGAACGATCGCAGCGCGCGTAAGAAAGCCTCTTGCACGATGTCCTCAGCATCGTGCTGATTGCGCGTTAGCAAATGGGCTAAGTTGTAGGCGGAATTGAGACAAGGCAAAACGGTCCTGTCGAACAGGTCGCGTCTACCCTTCCTTACTGCTTTGCCCACCGCGTTATTCCAATGCTCTTCGCACATCTCCGTTGCCGGGACACGAAAAGTGCCTGCGTTGTCAGTCTCTCAAGAATCGGGCGTTTGTTCAAAACCAGGAATAAATGTCAGCCTGTGTGTGCGATGTCCTACTAGGGTGTCCATCTGTTTGGTAGACCAAAAGGAAATCCCGTAAGAGGAGCTGTGACGTTCTGCCTTCGCGAGGGAGCCCCACAGCGGTTTTTTCCATGCCGTCCTTCGTATCGATTTCCCAAGCATCCTGGTTCGCCGGGCATGCCCGCAAATCCCGCTGAGCTGGAAGTAATTGAGGGGCCTCATAATCACAATTTGGCGAGTATGAAATACGTCGAGATCGAATACAACCAGGATTTGAAGCCGCTCGAGGATGTACTGTTAGGCGTCAAGCGGCCGGGTGACTTTTTCGTTACGGGCACGATGGAGATGCCAATGCCGAAAGTGGAAGTCGATGGTGCCGGAATGCTGTCGTTTCCGGTACCCAAAACACAGATCGAGGCAATTGTGCAGCGCGCGGAGCGGGCACCATACGGCAGGGGCAAGGAGACCATCTTCGATACATCCGTACGCTGGGTTTGGCAGATCGCCTCCAGTAAGGTTCGGATCGGGGGAAAATCCTGGGCGGCGAACTTCGAGACGATCCTTTCGAAAGTGACGGCAGGTCTGGGGTGTGACAGCGCTGATGTTTCCGCCGAGCTTTACAAGCTGCTGGTGTACGACCGTGACGGTTTCTTTCTCGCGTATCGGGACACCGAGAAGACCGATGGAATGTTCGGCACCCTGGTCGTGACGCTCCCGTCGGCGCATCGCGGCGGCGAACTGCGGATCCGCCATGCGGGCCGTGAAGTTACTGTTGATACCAACGCCGCCGAGCCTTCTGAGCTTTCCTACGTTGCGTTTTATGCCGACTGCGAACATGAGGCGCTGCCTGTTCGGGAAGGCAGCCGCGTTTGCTTGGTCTACAACCTCGTTCAGAAGTATCGGAAGGGCAAGGGGAGGACTCTGAAGACGCCAGAGTACGACTCTGAGATTGCAGAAGCCGCGGCAATCCTGGATCGATCTCTGGGAGCATCGGAGGCTCCGGCGAAGATCGCATGGCTGCTGGAGCATCAATACAGTCCGGCAGGCCTTTCGTTTTCAGCATTGAAGGGGGCCGACGCTGCAAAGGCCCGAGTGCTCACACAGGCGGCAGCGCGCGCTGGGTGTGTCGCGCATCTGGGGATCGTCCATATCGGAGACTCCGGAGCGGCTGAGCCGGACGACGATGAGTATTTGTGTCGATCGCGCTGGAATCGTTACCAGCACGATGAGGATGACGGAGCGGAGGAGGCAGAGGAAGACGACGATGAAGGCGCGAGCTTCACCGTCGTCACAGTCGATGATGCTTGGCAGTACATAGACGAATGGCGAAACACCGATGATCGTGTTGTGGAGTTTGGCGCGATTCCTCTTGCCGATGGCGAGTTGCTTCCCGAAGGCGCGCTCGATGAGGAACCTCCTGACAAGACGCGGCTGACGGAAGCCTCAGGTAACGAAGGCGCATCTTACGAGCGGTCTTATCGTCGCGCCGCTCTCGTCCTCTGGCGCCAGGAACGCTATACAGAGGTGCTGCTGCAAACTGGCGTCGTTGCGGCCCTGCCTTACCTGAAGCAGTTAGCAGCCGGTGGCAAGCGAGCACGGCCAGAGTCCGTTGCGGTCGCCGAACGAATGGTGGAGGCATGGTCTGGCGAATCCGAACAGTGGAACAGTTACTTGGTAGGCGGAGGACGGCCAGGGCCAGCCCACCGGATCGCGATGATTGCCGCGCTCGGAAAGCTGGATGCGCCTGCCCTGCTCGAGCGGTTCATTCGGGACACCGTCACTTCCAGCTATGACGGCTCGGAAAATGCGGCGTTGCTCTCCTCAGTGAGCG
>JAFAQG010000153.1 GCA_019246575.1 Acidobacteriaceae bacterium | reverse complement strand
CGAATTTTTCGCCAAAGCGACGGGCGAGCTCGGGTTCTCCTTACCTGCACGGGGCGGATACGGCGTAGGGATGTGTTTCCTGCCGGTAGAACGGCAGCAGCGCCTCGCTTGCGAAGGCTTGCTCGAAAAGGTATCGCGGGAAGAAGGTCTGACTGTCCTGGGCTGGCGCGACACTCCGCTGAATGTCGACGCGATCGGGCGTGTGGCACGCGCATCGCAGCCGTACATCGAGCAATTCTTCGTGGCGAGACCCGCGGGCATTAGCGACGACGAGTTTGAGCGCAAGCTGTATGTAGTCCGCAAGCGGGCCGAGGCGCTCGTTGCCGAATCGGACATGCGCGACAAGAGCTTTTTTTACATCCCTTCCTTCTCTTCGCGCACGATCGTCTATAAAGGTCTGCTGCTCGCAAACCAGATCGGTGAGTTCTACGGCGAGCTGCTCGATCCCGACACGAAGAGCGCGTTGTGTTTAGTACACCAGCGCTTCTCGACCAACACGTTTCCTACGTGGCAACTGGCTCACCCGTTCCGCTATATCTGTCACAACGGCGAGATCAACACGGTTCGCGGCAACGTGAACTGGATGAACGCGCGCCAGGCCGTAATGGACTCGCCGTTGTTCGATGACATCAAGAAGCTGCATCCGATTATTCAACCGGGTGTGAGCGATTCGGCTTCGCTCGATAATGCCGTCGAGCTCCTCACGATGGCGGGACGCTCGTTGCCTCATGCCATGGCGATGTTGATTCCCGAAGCGTGGGATGCGGACACTACGATGCCTGCCGAGAAGCGGGCTTTTTACGAATACCACGCTTCGCTGATGGAGCCGTGGGATGGGCCCGCGGCAGTTGCGTTCACCGATGGCCGTGTAATTGGAGCCACGCTCGACCGCAACGGCCTCCGTCCGGCACGGTACCTGGTGACAAGAGACGGGCTGCTGGTCATGGCGTCCGAATCGGGCGTGCTGCCGGTTGAAGCGGGGGAGATTGAATACAAGGGCCGGCTCCAGCCAGGCAAGATGCTGCTTGTCGATCTGGAGCAGGGCCGCATCGTTCCCGATGAGGAGATTAAGCACAAATTGGCCAGCCAGCAGCCGTACGGCGAGTGGCTGAAGTGCAACCAGATTACGCTCGAGGCGCTGCCTGAACCGGCGCGCATGCAGAGTGTCGATGACGCGACCCTACTCACGCGACAGCGCTGTTTTGGCTACACCGAAGAAGAGCTGCGCATGCTGCTGAGTCCCATGGCCGCAAACGGGGAAGAAGCGGTCGGCTCCATGGGAACCGATACGCCGCTGGCGTGCCTCTCCGACCAGCCGCAGTTGCTTTTCAACTACTTCAAGCAGTTATTCGCGCAGGTGACGAATCCGCCGATCGATCCCATCCGGGAAGACCTGGTGATGTCTTTGACCAGCTACATCGGAACGGAGCGCAACATCCTAGTTGAGCGGCCGGAAAACTGTCACACGCTGAAGATGCCGCACCCCATCTTGACCAACCGCGATCTCGAGAAGCTCAGGCGCGTGTCGCGAGGGGATCTGCTGGCGTCTACGCTTCCGACTACGTTCAGCGTACTCGAGGGGGAAGCGGGATTGAAGCGCGCCCTCGGCAGCCTGTGCCGCCGCGCGTCGCTCGCCATCAAGGCCGGTTACACCCTGCTTATTCTTTCCGATCGCGGCATCGACGAAGAGTTCGCACCCATTCCGTCGCTGCTTGCTCTGACGGCCGTTCACAATCACCTGGTTCGCGAGGGTACCAGAACGGGCGTCGCGTTGATTATCGAATCCGGCGAGCCGCGCGAGGTGATGCATTTCAGTCTGCTCATCGGCTACGGCGCTAGCGCCATAAATCCGTATCTTGCGATTGAAACCATCGAGCAGCTTGCGGCCCCCGGCGAATTGCCGAACAACATTGCCGGGGAAGCTGCAGTCAAGAATTACATCAAAGCGGTCAATAAGGGTCTGCTGAAGATTTTTTCGAAGATGGGCGTGTCGACGCTACAGAGTTACCGCGGCGCGCAGATGTTCGAAGCCATCGGCCTCAACCAGGAGCTGGTGGATATCTACTTTACGGGCACGCCGTCGCGCATCGAGGGTGTCGGGTTGGATGTCCTTGCAAAGGAAGCGGCCGAAAAGCACGATTTTGCGTTCCGTCCCGTGTTCGATACAGAAACCGAGCTCGCGATCGGAGGCAATTATCATTACCGCTTGCGCGGGGAGCATCACCTGCTGAATCCGCTCACGGTCAGCAAGTTGCAACATGCGGTGCGCCAGAACAGCTACTCCACGTTCCAGGAGTTCACAAAGCTTATCAACGAGCAGAACAAAAACCTGTGTACGTTGCGCGGCTTGATGGAGTTGAAGAACAGGCCGCATCCGATTCCGCTCGACCAGGTTGAACCCGCAAGCGAAATCGTGAAGCGCTTTGCTACGGGTGCGATGTCGTTCGGCTCCATCAGCGCCGAAGCGCATGAGACGCTCGCAATCGCGATGAACCGGATCGGCGGGCGGTCAAACACCGGGGAAGGCGGCGAAGACGAAGCGCGATTCATCTCTCTGCCGAACGGCGATTCCCGCCGAAGCGCGATTAAACAGGTGGCATCAGGTCGCTTCGGCGTAACGGCAACCTATCTCGTCAATGCGGACGAGTTGCAGATCAAGATTGCACAGGGTGCGAAGCCGGGCGAAGGCGGCCAGCTTCCGGGGCACAAGGTTGACGAAACCATAGCGCGCGTCCGGCATTCGATTCCGGGCGTCGGGCTTATCTCTCCGCCCCCGCATCATGACATCTACTCCATCGAGGATCTTGCGCAACTCATTTTCGACCTCAAGAATGTGAATCCGGCTGCGCGAGTTTCGGTGAAGCTGGTTTCGGAAGTCGGGGTCGGTACGGTTGCAGCCGGCGTGTCGAAGGCGCATGCCGATCTGGTACTGATCAGCGGTCATGATGGCGGGACAGGCGCTTCGCCGCTTACTTCCATCAAACATGCCGGCACGCCGTGGGAGCTGGGCCTTGCCGAAACACAGCAGGTGCTCGTGATGAACGATTTGCGTAGCCGGATTCGCGTTCAGGTGGACGGAAAACTTCAGAGCGGACGCGACGTTGTGATCGCGGCGCTTCTGGGAGCCGAGGAGTTCGGATTTTCGACTGCGCCGCTGGTTGCCATGGGCTGCATCATGATGCGCAAGTGCCATTTGAATACGTGTCCTGTGGGGATCGCGACCCAGAATCCGCAGCTACGTAAGAAGTTCGCGGGCACGCCCGAGAACGTCATCAACTACTTCTTCTATGTCGCTGAGGAAGTCCGTGAGCTCATGGCGAAGATGGGCTTCCGCAAGATGGACGAGATGATCGGTCGAGTAGACATGATCGAGATGCGGCCGGCGATCGAACACTGGAAAGCGCGCGGACTGGATTTTTCGGCGATTCTATACAATCCGCAGGTCCCGTCCCGTGTTGGGCGGCGCTGCATCATGGCTCAGGATCACGGGCTCGATGAGGTCCTGGATCACAGCCTGATGGACCAGGCGAAGGCCTCGATCGACAACGGCGCCCCGACCGAGTTTCACATGCCGGTCCGGAACGTGCATCGGACCGCGGGCGCGATGTTGAGCGGTGCGATTGCACGCAAGCACGGATCGAAAGGCTTGCCGGAAGACACTATTCGCATCTCGTTTGCAGGATCGGCGGGACAAAGTTTTGGCGCGTTCCTCGCGAAAGGTGTGACGCTGACACTCGAAGGCGATGCGAACGACTACGTCGGAAAGGGCCTCTCCGGCGGCAAGATAATCGTTTACACGCCAAGAGATTCC
>JAFAQG010000041.1 GCA_019246575.1 Acidobacteriaceae bacterium | reverse complement strand
TTCCCCACTGGCGCTCGCTAACATACGGGCCCCACAGCCGCCAATCGGCTGTGCCCTGGGTCATTTCTTTGATTCGATCTGGCTCGTGATTCGGCAATGACTCGTTGACGCACGGCTTTCCGGCGGGTTACCCAACCAGGCGCGTATCTACGCTCAGCGGTCGTTTCGCCTCATACGCCGCAATCGCGGGTTCCTGCTGCAGAATATAACCGAGCTCGTCGACGCCTTCGAGCATGCAGTGCTTCGCAAACTGGTCGATCGGGAATTGAATCGACGAACCGTCGGGTAATGTCAACGTTTGATTTGCGAGATCGACGGTGACGGTGACAGCGGGATCCTTTGCCACGGCTGCGAATAGCGCCTGATGAGTTTCGCGTGGAACGACAATGGGCAAGAGCGAGTTCTTAAGAGCGTTGCCTCGGAAGATGTCCGCAAAAGAGGTGCTAATCACCGCGCGGAAACCGTACTGGGTTAGCGCCCAGGGAGCATGCTCGCGCGAACTGCCGCACCCGAAATTATCTCCCGCGAGCAGCACCTTCGCGGTATGGCCCTCCGGCTTGTTCAGGATGAAGTCAGGATTGGGTTGACCTTCGGCATTGTAGCGCCAATCACAGAATAGATTCTGATCAAGCCCCGCTTTCGAGACTGTTTTCAGAAAGCGCGCCGGGATGATCTGGTCGGTGTCGATGTTATCGATGGGCAACGGCGCGAGGCGGCTCGTGAACGTCGTGAATTTTTCCATAATTCGATCTCTTAAAGCATCGTCCTCACGTCCGTCACCACACCCGTGACGGCTGACGCCGCAGCCGTCAGTGGACTCGCAAGAAACGTCCGGCCGCCCTTCCCTTGCCGTCCTTCGAAGTTGCGATTGCTTGTGGACACACTGTATTGGCCGGGCGCAAGCTGGTCGCCATTCATGGCGATACACATCGAGCAACCGGCTTCGCGCCATTCCGCCCCCGCTTCTTTGAATACGCGGTCGAGTCCTTCTTCCTGTGCCTGTTTCTTGACTTGCTGCGAACCGGGCACGACCATGACGCGAACCTTCGGATTGACCTTCCGACCTTTGAGGATTTCAGCGGCGGCGCGAAGATCGGAGATGCGCGAGTTCGTGCAGCTGCCGATAAATACTACGTTGACTGGATGGCCGAGCAGCGGCTTGCCCGAGGGCAGGTCCATATAGCGCAGCGCCTTGCCGAGCGAATCGCGTTCCAAGGGATCGCTGATTCGCGACGGGTCGGGCACCGGTGAAGTAATCGGAATGCCCATGCCCGGATTGGTTCCAAAGGTAATCATCGGTTCGAGCGCGCCGGCATCGATATCGATGCGCTTATCGAAGCTTGCATCGGGATCGGTTGGAAGCTGACGCCACAAGCTCAAGGCGCGCTCCCAATCAGCGCCTTTCGGTGCCGCGGGCCGGCCTGCCAGATATTGATAGGTCGTATCGTCGGGAGCGACCAAGCCTGCGCGCGCGCCTCCCTCGATTGACATATTGCAGATGGTCATGCGCTCTTCCATGGATAACGAGCGAATGGCCGAACCCGAATACTCGAACACGCATCCTGTGCCGCCGCCGATGCCGATCCTCGATATCAGGTTCAGAATGATGTCTTTTGCGCCCACGCCCTTCTTGAGCGTGCCTTCGACGCGTACTTCGTAAGTCTTCGATCGCGTCTGCAGCAGGCACTGCGAAGCAAGAACGTGCTCGACCTGGCTGGTGCCGATACCGAAGGCGAGCGCGCCAAAAGCGCCATGTGTAGCCGTGTGGCTGTCACCGCAGACGACGGTCATACCGGGCTGGGTCAAGCCAAGCTCCGGGCCGATTATATGAACGATGCCCTGTTTATCACTGTGCGGGCCGAAGAACGGGATGCCGAAGTCGCGGCAATTCTTCTCGAATTGCGTGATCTGCGTTTCGGCAATAGTGTCGATGATCGGCAGCGAGCGGTCGTGTGTAGGAATGCTGTGATCCGTGGTGCCGATGGTCAGGTCGGGGCGGCGTACTTTCAGACCGCGCTCGCGCAGGCCTGAAAACGCCTGCGGCGATGTCACCTCGTGAACCAGATGCAGATCGATATAGAGCAGCGTTGGCGCGCCTTCACGCTCGGCAACGATGTGGTTGTCCCAAACTTTTTCGATAATGGTGCGCGGCTTCGAGGCCGCAGCAGTTGGTGATTGCATAGGAATTACTCTTCAGTACCGCTCCCTGTCGATCGCGGCTCAGTTCGGTATCACGTGGGGACGGGACGAGGGCTGAGCGCGGCGCAGACGGCGTCGCCGACTTCGCTCGTCGTGGCAGGCCTGCCAGCCGGCTTCAGATCAGGCGTGACGCGGCCGCTGTTTAAAACTTCTTCCATGGCGCGGTTTATTGCACGCGCTTCCTCCATCAGCCCGAAACTGTACTCGAGCATCGCGGCGACGGAACCGATTGCGCCCAGGGGGTTGGCCTTGTTCTGGCCTGCGATGTCGGGCGCCGAGCCATGGACGGGCTCGTACAAGCCGACCCAAACGCCGGACGGCTTCTGATTGCCAATCGAGGCCGAAGGCAGCATGCCGATTGATCCGGCCAGCACTGCTCCTTCATCACTCAGAATATCGCCAAACAGATTTTCCGTGAGCACGACATCGAACCGCTTCGGATTCAACACAAGCTGCATGGCGCAGTTGTCGACCAATAAATGATCGAGCTCGACATCGGGATAGTCTTCGGACACTTCGATGACGATGCGACGCCAGAGCTGAGAATTTTCGAGCACGTTCGACTTATCGACGCTCGTCAGTTTGCGGCGGCGTTTGCGTGCGAGCTGAAACGCCATGTGCGCGACGCGTTCGATTTCGGGCCGCGTGTAGACCATGGTGTTGACGACGCGTTCCTCGCGACCTGTGCCGCTGATTCCGCGCGGAGTGCCGTAATACAGCCCACCGGTGAGCTCGCGGACGATGATCATGTCCGTGCCTTCGACCAGGTGATTCTTTAAGGGCGACGAATCGACCAGCGCTTCGTATGCTTTCACAGGGCGCAGATTTGCGTACACGCCGAGCGCTTTTCGAATGCCGAGCAGACCGCGTTCGGGACGCTTCTCGGGCGGCGCACTATCGAACTCGGGTAGGCCGACCGCGCCCATTAACGTGGCATCCGCCCGGAGCGCCAGGTCGCGAGTCTCGTTCGGAAAGGGATTACCGGTCTTGTGAATTGCAACTCCGCCGAGCAAACCCTCGCTAAGGGACACCTCGTGCCCGTATGCACCGGCGATGTGTTTCAGCACTTTCACTGCTTCCCGAGTAACTTCGACGCCGATGCCGTCGCCG
The DNA here is from genome assembly GCA_019246575.1 of Acidobacteriaceae bacterium. Next base: position 2,719 of record JAFAQG010000041.1, on the reverse strand, counting down.
GGGAGCAGGAGGATGTTGAGCTTCATTCGGGTGCGGCTAAACGGGCGTGGGCTGCGCTGCGCCCGTCACTTCGCGTATCAAGTTAGCGATCTCCTCGTTGCGCACGCCTTTCTTATTGTCGGCAAGGCGTATGAAGTGACAGTACACTTCATTCAGCTCGTCGGGAGTGAGTTGGAAACCGAGATCTTCGGCCCGCTGTTTGAGCGCGTGCCGGCCGCTGTGTTTGCCCAGAACGAGACGTCCTTCCGGAACGCCTACCGATTGAGGGCTGATGATTTCGTAGGTGGACTTCTCTTTCAAGTAGCCGTCCTGGTGAATGCCCGCTTCATGCGCAAACGCGTTCTCGCCCACGATGGCCTTGTTCGGCTGCGGGCCGAAGGAGATTAATTCGGAGAGGAGGCGGCTCGCGTCGTACAGCTTTTCGGTTTGAATCTTTGTCTCGAAGGGCAGCCGGTCGTGACGCGTTTTGATCGCCATGACGACTTCCTCGAGCGCTGCATTGCCTGCGCGCTCACCGATTCCGTTGATCGTGCATTCGACCTGCCTGGCGCCGGCCTGCACGGCAGCAAGCGAATTGGCGACCGCGAGCCCTAGATCGTCGTGGCAATGGACACTGATGACCGCGCGGTCCCCGAGCAGTCGCGCAATTCTGCCGATCAGCTCGCCGTATTCTTCGGGCACCGAATAGCCGACGGTGTCGGGCAGGTTGACGGTGCGCGCGCCAGCCTCGACTACTGCCTGGCTAATTTTTTCAAGAAAGTCCGGGTCGGTTCGGGTGGCGTCTTCGGCCGAGAATTCGACGTCGTCGGTGTAATTGCGCGCGAGCATAACCGCTGCGACAGCATCGTTCAGCACCTGCTCACGCGTCTTTCTCAATTTATATTTCAGGTGGATGTCGCTGGTTGCGATGAAGGTATGAATGCGTGGCCGCTTTGCGTGTTCCAGGGCTTTTGCGGCACGTTCAACGTCGAGCGTACAGGCGCGAGCGAGACCCGCTACCTGCACCCAGGGAAACTGGCGGCTGACCGCGTCGACCGCCTCGAAGTCGCCCTCGGAGGCGATAGGGAAACCCGCCTCCAGAATGTCCACACCGAGGTCTACAAGCCGCGCCGCCATCTTCAGCTTTTCCGGCTTGCTCATGCTGCAGCCCGGCGACTGTTCGCCGTCGCGCAATGTCGTGTCGAAGATGTAGACTCGGGTCACCGTGGGCTCCTCCTGTCCCGCTCTAGTTGCCTCTCGGGGTTTAGAATGCCCGGATGAGTGCAGATCGGGTGCGCATGGGCTGGGGATACCCTTATCCTATAGGAGTGGATATGGATTATGCAAATTTATAGTTTTAGCGGCAACTATTAGTTATAATCATGGCATAAACGTGGGGGGTTGGGTGACGCCATGGAGCTGTATCCGCTGAAAGTTTTCCTGACGGTCGCAACGGAGCGCAGCTTTTCGCGAGCCGGCGAGAAGCTGCTACGTACTCAGCCAGCGATTTCGATCGCCATTCAGCGGCTGGAAAGCGACTTAAAGGAGAAACTGATCGACCGGTCCGGGCGGGAGCTGTTGTTGACGGATGCCGGACGGGTGGTGCTGGAGTACGCGCGACGCTTTCAGAACCTGGAAGCCGATCTGGAGAACGCGCTGCGTGAACTGCGCGACAACTACGCAGGGCGGCTTTCGATCGGAGCAAACGACACCACTTCCTTTTATCTGCTCCGGCATATCGAACAATACCGGCGTCTTTTCCCGAAAGTGAAGATCCAGGTCCGGCGGTCGGAATCGAGCAAAATTCCCTCGCAGCTGCTCGATGGGGAGCTGGAGCTGGGAGTTATCAGCTATGACCCGGATAACGATTATCTGCTTTCACAGGTGATTTACACAGATCGTCTGGCGTTGATCGTTTCACCGCAGCACCGTTTTGCGCATCGTGATGAGATCTCGATAACGGAGCTGGACATGGAAACGTTCATCGCGCACAACGTGATGTCGCCGTATCGGGAGGCGGTTCTGCGCGAATTCCAGCGTCATAAGGTTCCGCTGAACATGGACGTGGAGATGCCGACGGTGGAGACGATTCGCCGGCTGGTGCAGCACAACGAAGGAGTGGCGTTCGTGCCGCGCATGTGTGTAGAGCAGGAGATCAAGCAAGGGTACCTGCGCGAAATACGGGTGAAAGAATTGAGCCTGGAGCGCAAAATTCGCCTGGTTTATCCGGCTCGGCGTGCCCTGAGCCATGCTGCAAAGGCTTTCCTAGAAGTAGTGAAGAGAGCTGGTCCCGAAGCGGAGCCCGTCCAGGAAAGCGCGTGAGCAGGCCGGAGCCTGCGCGGCCAGGCTTCACGGTTGCAATCGCCGGCGGCGGTATCATCGGGCTCTCGATCGCCTGGAGGCTTGCACAGGGGCAGTTTCGAGTCACGATTTACGAAAAGGGCTCAATCGGGATGGAAGCAAGCTGGGCGGGTGCGGGAATGTTATCGCCGGGAGGCGAAATAGCCGCGCCGTCGTTTCTGGCGTTGCTTGCGATCGAGTCAAGACGGCTGTATCCCGCGTTCGTGAACGAGCTTAGCCGAGCCTCCGGTATGGGCATCGATTATCAGGAATGCGGGGCGCTGGAACTCGCCTATTCACGAGCCGAGATGGAAATGGTGGAAGCCCGCGCGGCGGCGCAAGCCGAGCTGGGTATCGATTCGAAACCTCTGACCCCGGAAACGGTAGGCGTGTTTTGTCC
>JAFAQG010000970.1 GCA_019246575.1 Acidobacteriaceae bacterium | reverse complement strand
TGCAAAGCAGGATACAGCAGCGGCAGAACATATGCACTCGATTGTACGAGCCGCCTCCGCGCCGCGAATAGTCAGCTCTCGCGAGCTGCCGGTCTTGCACCGGAAATCATATGCAGGAGATCCTTGCGTAACTCGCGCGCCGATGCGTTGTCCGGCGCAACCACCAGGACTGTATCATCGCCTGCCACAGTCCCAACCACTTCTTCCAGTTCCTCGCGATCGATCGCAATCGCCAGCGAGTTCGCGTTCCCCGGCGTCGTACGCAGCACGACCAGATTTTGCGCCACGCGAATGTCTTGTAAATATTCTTCAGCGGCAAATGCCAAATTAGAACCGCCCCGCTCGGTCGGAAGCTGCCGGTAACCTTCGGCTGTCTTCACCAACCCGAGTTCGCGGATATCTCGCGACAGAGTAACCTGTGTCGCGTAAATTCCCATTCGTGCCAGTTCGCGCGCCAGCTCGTCTTGGGTAAAGATATTTTTATCGCGGATAACGCGCACAATCTGCCCTTGCCGAAAATTCTTGTTCATTCGCTCACAATCACATCGCGCATCGCTGCCAGCCGCACTTTGGCTTCCTCCAGAGCAGCACTTACCGCCGCCGGTCCCGTCCCGCCCGGCAATTCACGGCTCTTCATTCCTTCCCTCGGCATGAGCAAGCGCGCCATCTCCGGCGTGAACTCAGGCGCGAATGCCGCAAGTTCGTCCCCCGTCCAATCCGAGGGCTTCTTCCCCGTTTTAATGCTCTCCAGAACCAATGCCCCCACCAGTTCGTGCGCCCGGTGAAACGGCGCCCCATTGCGCGCCAGTTCTTCCGCAACATCGGTCGCGACCACCCAACTCTCTTCTGCCGCCCCCTCCGGGACAGAGACGTGAAGAACAATGGATTCGGCAACTGCCTTCGCCATCACGAGCGAGCGTGATGTCTGCTCGAAGGCATCGAACAGCGGCTCCTTGTCCTCCTGCATGTCGCGATTGTAGGTCATCGGCAGCGCCTTCATGGTTATGAATAGCGAAGCAAAATCGCCGAAAACTCTGCCCGATTTCCCCCGTATCAACTCCAGCGAATCGGGATTCTTTTTCTGCGGCATCAGGCTCGACCCGCTACTCACCGTATCCGCCAAAGCTAGCCAGTTAAACTCTTCGCTCGAGTAGAGAATCCAATCCTCCGATAATCGGCTCAAGTGCAGCATGATGAGGCTGCAGGCGTACATAAAATCAAGCGCAAAGTCGCGATCGGCAGAGACGTCCATGCTATTCCGCGTAATCGCCGGAAACGCGAGGTCGCTTGCAATCGCCTGACGATCGAACCGGAATCCGCTGCCGGCGAGCGCTCCCGATCCGAGCGGCAGTACGTCTATCCGCGCACGCGCCTGCTCGAACCGTTCGAAATCTCGCGAGAACATTTCGAAATACGCCAGCAGATAGTGCGGCCAAAGGACCGCCTGCGCGCGCCGCAAATGCGTGAACCCGGGAATGATGGCCTCCCGGTACTTCAGCGCAAGCGTCAGCAGTTCCCCCATCAGATCCGTTAAATGGCTCAGAAGCGTGTCGCACGATGCCCGCAGATATAACCGCAGATCGAGCGAGACTTGCTCATTGCGGCTGCGGCCCGTGTGAATCTTTGCAGAGAGCGCCCCAACCTTCTCGTTCAGCTTGCGAATGACGAACGTGTGTACGTCCTCGTCTTCTGCGCCTTCAAAATAAGCCGGGTCCCGCGCTTCCTCCGCAATTTCCTTGAATGCCGCCACCAGCCGCTCGCATTCCTCGCCCTTGAGAATCCCTTGCGATGCGAGTGCTCGCGCAAACGCCTGCGAACCCTCGAGATCTGCAAAGATCAGCTTGCGGTCGAAGCGAAGCGAGCCTGAAAACTGTTCGAATATCTCCGATGGGCCGGTCTCGAATCTGCCACCCCACAGTTTCATTCGTCTCCTAAAAAACCGCGCAACACGGGCACGGCGTCAGGCATGCCACGCAAACACCAGCGGTTTCTTTCATCGCCTCGCGGCATGCATCTGTGCCCTTTGCGCTATTGCCGCAGCGAGGCGCGGACCTTAATCGGCAACCCGATCAAATTGATGAAACCGAGCGCGTCCTTCTGGTCATAACTTGCCCCCATCGTAAAGCTCGCGATGTCCAAACTGTAAAGCGAGTTCGGGCTCTTGCGGCTGACCGGATCGATGTTACCTTTGAATAACCGTAGCCTCACTTCACCGCTCACCGGAGCCGTCACACGCTCGAAGAACGCATCCAGCGATTCTCTGAGTGGCGTGAACCACAGCCCGTTGTACACCATCTCCGCGTAATCGAGCGCCGCTTTCTGCTTGTAGTGCAGCGTGCGTCCGTCGAGCGTCAATGCTTCGAGCTCGCGCATCGCCGCCATCAAAATCGTGCCGCCGGGCGTCTCGTAACAGCCGCGCGATTTCATGCCGACAAACCGGTTCTCCACTAAATCGATGCGTCCGATCCCATGCTCTCCCCCGAGCTCATTCAATTGCTCGAGCAGCGCCACTGCGCTGAGCTGATGCTGCCCGTTCAACGATACGGGAATGCCGCTTTCAAAACCTACCGTCACCTCCGCCGGCCTGTTCGGCGCATCAGCCGGACTCTTCGTCAGCATCCAGATGTGCTCGGGCGCGGCGTTCGCCGGGTCCTCTAACTCTCCCCCTTCGTGCGAAATGTGCCAGATGTTCCGGTCCCTGCTGTAGATCTTCGTCGTCGATTGCGCGATCGGCACGTTGTGCTTCTTTGCGTACTCAATCGCGTCTTCGCGCGACACAATGTCCCACTCGCGCCACGGCGCAATCACCTTCAGGTGAGGCGCGATCGCCTTATACGTCAGCTCGAATCGCACCTGATCGTTGCCTTTTCCTGTGCATCCATGCGCCAGCGCGTCGCACCCGGTTCTCAATGCCACTTCCGCCTGCCTCTTTGCAAGCAGCGGCCGGGCGATCGAAGTTCCCAGCAGATACTTGTGCTCGTACACCGCGCCTGACCGCACAAGCTTCCACAGGTAGTCCGCGACGAACTCCTCGCGCATGTCCTCCACATAAACTTCGCTCGCGCCCGTCTTCAGCGCCTTCTCGCGCAAGCCCTCGAGCTCTTCGCCGCCCTGCCCGATATCCCCGCACACCGCAACCACTTCGCACTTGTGATGCTCGTTCAGCCACGGAATGATAATCGACGTGTCCAGGCCGCCCGAATAGGCGAGCGCTATCTTCTTTACCCCGGCATTGCTCATTTGTCTTATTCTTTATCCGTCCGCGATTCTTTCGTTATTCGAGCAGCGTCAGCAGCAGCGCTTTCTGCACGTGAAGCCGGTTCTCCGCCTGCTCGAAAGCAACCGATTGCGGCGATTCGATAACGCCGTCCGTCACTTCGAGCCCGCGCTTGGCAGGCAGGCAATGCATAAACACCGCGTCCTTACCGGCCTGCGAAAGCAGCGCTTCATTCACTTGGTACCTGCTAAACAGCTCGATCCGCTCCACTGCTTCCGATTCCTGACCCATGCTGGCCCACACGTCCGTGTACACGGCGTTTGCCGATCGCACTGCCGTCACCGGATCGGTCGTAATTTCAATGCGAGCGCCTGTTTCCTTTGCAAGCTCCTTTGCAAGCTCGACGATCTCGATCTTGGGCGCATAGCCATCGGGCGTTGCGACCGAGCAATGCACTCCCAGCCGCGCGCAACACAGCAACAGCGAATGAGCGACGTTATTTCCATCCCCAACAAACGCGAGCTTCAAACCGTCGAAACGGCCGAACAGTTCCTCCAGCGTGAACATGTCCGCAAGCGCCTGGCATGGATGATACGTGTCGCTCAGGGCATTAATGACGGGAATCTCGCACCATTCGGCAAGCTCCTCAATCGTCTGCTGCAAAAACGTGCGCGCAACAATGCCATCCGTCCATCGGGCCACGTTCCGCGCCACGTCTTTCAGCGGCTCGCGTTCCGCAATCGGGCCCGTCTGTGTCACGCAATCGCCCCCGAGCTGCTTGATCGCAAGCTCGAACGTCATACGCGTGCGCAACGACGGTTTTTCGAACAGCAGCGTCAAGTACGAGCCCTGCAATGCTGCTGCGTAGCGCTCCGGCGTCGCTTTGACGTACTCTGCCAGCTTCAGCAGCTCCCTGAGCTGCTCCGTCGACAAATCAAGATCGTGACGAAACGTACGCGCGTCCGCGCTCCGTTCTCGCTGAATGACGGGACTGGCCACACTCTAGCTCCTGTGAATGTTTATGCGCTAACGTGAATAATTATACAACAGCAGCGGCTGCTGTCTTAGCCGTGCGTTTGGGCAGCACGGGCGCAAGTCCGGGACCGTTGAGAACCCGAAGGTATGATGATCAATAGCATTTGATGAGGTCAATGGAAAGCGCCGTTCGCTGGAACATCAAAGTGTCGAAAGAGACAGATCTCGCACTTCGCATGTTTCTTGGCTCGGAAGCAACGAAAAGAGGTGCCCGCTCGAAGTTCATCGAAGAGGCTGTGCGATGGCGAGTGTTCAATCGTACCGTACAGGACATTAAGGCACGCAACCGTCGTACCGACCAGGAGAAGCTCCAAACCCTCATCGATGAGACAGTCCGGAAGGTGCGCGCGAACGCTAGGATAAAGACGCCTCATAAGCGCTGATGCGCGTCGTTCTGGACACCAACATCTTGGTGTCCGCTCTTCTATTGCAGACGGGACATCCGGGT
>JAFAQG010000968.1 GCA_019246575.1 Acidobacteriaceae bacterium | reverse complement strand
GATACGGCGGTGTTTTGCAACGTGATTGTAGAGAACTCGCCTGGTAAGCTGCATTGATCAGGACACATTGTTCGCGCGCATGTAGCTGCTCTTAGCGGCAGACTGCATTAAGCTTACTGACGGTCGACTTGCCCGGCGGGCATCGAGTGTTCACGGGCCACGACGTTCACGCCGTAAAGGCGAATGAGGCGTGTCCGCACTCATTACAAGCTGTAGACGCGACCTCGGTTGGCTCCTATGAGGATCTGGAAAATGCGGTGTGCTACGAGCTCGTGCAGCGAAAGCAATTCTTTGTTGGCCTTGACTACTGAGCTGACGTCCTGAGCGTTCGCGCCTTCGCCTCCGGCTTTGAGCGCGTCGGTTGCTTCCTTGATGATGGGATCGCTGATGACTTCGCCCGCGATCTCCCACAACGTCATGAAGCGATCGATCATCGTCGGGACGCTAACCGTCCAGACGCCGTGCTCGCTGGCGGTTCGAGGCGGCTTGTAGTCGAGATTGAAGGGGCCATTGTAGTTGTGCGATCGCAGAAGCACGAGTACGTTCAGCCAATCGAGCGGGTTCACAAGGCCGATGGCGATATCGACGTCGTGTTTCAGCGGGTAGCCATCGTTGATATCGAAGTGGAACAGCTTGCCGCAGACAAGTGCACGCGCCAAGACCGCGCGAACAGCGCCGCCCCACATTAGGTCGTGAAGATATTCCGGGTTGAGACCCACCATTTCGGGGTGGGTAAGCAGACCGGAGGAGATGAAGGCCAGCATTGCATCGGAAGTGGGCAGGATAATTTGCGCCTGCGGTTCAAACGGTTTCGCTTCCATGCAGTGCTTGTGCGGCATGCGATTGCCTTTTTTCGCCATTTCGATATCGGCCTCGCACGCCGCATTTAATGCGCCAGCAAACCATTGCAAGGTCTCGGTCTCATCAATAACGCCCTGAAAATAGTAGCCGAGCATGCCGGGCCAGTAGACGCAATACTGGGCATCGAGTTGATGGCCAATCGAGACGGTGTTGATGACCCTCTTCGCCGCGTATTCGCGCAATTGCGGCGATTCGGCGGCTGGCCCGGCGGCCCAGACCGGATGGTGAAACGTTTCGGTGGTGACCATGGAGCACTTCAGGCCGTGCTTTTTGAGGCTGTTCTTAACACGCCCGACGATTTCGTCCTGCTTGGGAGTAAATAGGTCCTCCGTAGGAATGACGTCGGTGTCATGGGTACACCAATAGTTCACACCGATCTTGCTGTACTCTTCGATGACCTTCTCAAAGCTAAGTGGTGCGCGGACAGGGGCGTGGAATACTGCCTGCCCCTGATAAGAAGGCGCCCACTGCGGGCCGGTGATGAAATACTTGTGCCGGGTCTCCCGGGAGTAGTGGCCGCCACAGGCCTGAGTGAGACGGTCGATTAGAGCGATCTGTTTGTCTTGGGGAATGGGATTCATGTTAGTCCTCAGCTAATTTGTCTAGACGCTCAGCGTGACATTGCGGAATAGAGATTTTCATTGTTGTTGCTAGATTCGTTGCATGGACCGGCGACAATTTTTGCAAACGACGGTGGCAGGCACTGCACTCGGGATAGCGAGTTCCGGGGAACCGAATGACATACCGCAATTGCGCAAAATGAAACCCGCGAATCTGCTGGTTGGCTCTGCCGTCTCATACCGGGAATTGCAGGATGTCGCCTTCACGGCTCTGCTTGCGGAGCAAGCGAACATCGTCGTTCCCGAGAACGAGATGAAATGGGCTGTGATCCACCCGGAACCGGACCGCTTCGATTTTACACGCGGGGACGCTTCAGTCTCATTTGCGAAAGAACACGGGCAGAAGGTGCGCGGGCATAATCTCTGCTGGCATGAACAGTTGCCGAAGTGGTTCGCTGGATACGCGTCGCCGCAGAATGCGGCGGATTTGCTACGGCAGCACATTGCGGAGGTGGCCGGCCATTATCGGGGTCAGATTCAATCGTGGGACGTGGTGAATGAAGCCATCAACGTCGATGACGGGCGGCCGGATGGACTTCGCAACTCCCCCTGGCTTAAGTTGGTGGGGCCCGATTACATCGTCATCGCGTTCCGGGCTGCGAGGCAAGCGGACCCAAGAGCGATTCTTACGTACAACGACTACGGCATTGAACAGGACGGCCCCAAGTTCGATGCCAAGCGGAAGGCAGTGCTGGGGATGCTGACGGCGCTGCTGGACCAGAACGCTCCAGTGCAGGCGGTAGGGTTACAGTCGCACCTGAAAGCGGGCACGAAACCGATGAACTGGACAGCCCTTCATGCGTTCATGAACGCGATTGAGAAACTGGGTTTACAGATTTTCGTGACGGAACTCGACGTAGATGATTCGGATGTTCCGGGCAATGTGAATGAGCACGACGCTGTGGTGGCAAACGTCTATGGCGATTATCTGCGAAACGTGCTGCAGCACAAGTCCGTAAAGGCGTTGCTGACCTGGGGTCTGACCGATCGAGATACGTGGCTCAATTCACCGGGGCTGCGGGGTAATGGACCCTTGCGGCGACCGTTGCCGTTCGATTCGGATTTGAAGCCGAAGCCGGCGTTTTATGCGATCCTGGACGCGATCTCGGGGGCCGAAGCACGTAAAATCTAGTGCAGTGCTGTTTGGACGAAATGGTTCGCCGTCCAGTCAGGCGTCGGCTGGCCGCCGCTGCATGCCCACGCGCGATCGCTGTTTCGCATCTCCGCCAGTACGTGAAATGCAAGGTCTCTGGTTGACCGGCACGTGAAGGCACTCCAGGCCGCGTAACGCCGGCTGTTCACCATTCGCGGTTGTGAGGTATAGCTGCCCTACTTTGTCGCGATCGCGAGATGATACGTTCGCAACCGTCGCCGTAACGTCGCTATCGGAGGCAAGCCCGACGCGCACCTATAGAGCACCTGGGGGTTCGAGTTCCTCTTTAGGCGCTTTCGAGCCTGGTTTAAACCCGCATTCACGCGCTACTCTGGCAAGGCATATTGACCGTCGATGTGCAAATGGCCACTGACACCTGGCGCTCCCGTTTCAGGCTGACCTCCTCCGATAGTGATGGTGTAATCGCCTTGAGCGATGATCGGATTGCCTTCTTCAGTTACCATGCTCAGATCGCGGGGGTTCAACGCGAAATGAACCTTCTGACTTGCGCCGGGATCGAGATGAATGCGCTCGAAGCCGCGAAGAGCGATGCGGGGCGCACCTTCCACAGCGGGGAACTTGAGGTAGAGTTGGACGACCTCATCTCCCGCGATCTTGCCGGTGTTCGTGACCGTCACTTCGGCGTTCACAGGCGTTCCCGCTGCAACGGCTGCGCAGGCACGCTGAGGTCGCTGTAATTGAACGTCGTGTAGCTTAGTCCGTAGCCAAAAGGATACAGTGGCTTGCCGCTAAAGTACCGATAGTTCCGATTGGTCATTCCGTAATCCTCAAAGTGGGGCAACTGATCGACGCTGGTGTAGAACGTGAGCGGCAATCGGCCGGCGGGGTTGTTCTTGCCGCTCAGGGTTTCCGCGACGGCTGCACCCCCCTCTTCGCCCGGATACCAGGCTTCAAGGACGGCGTTGGCATGCTGGTTGATCCAGTTGACGGCGAGCGCGCTGCCATTCATGAGAACGACCGCGAGTGGCTTCCCGGTAGCGCCCACAGCTTCCACCAACTCTTCTTCCGGCTGCGGCAGATCGATGCTGGTGCGATCTCCACCGACGAAGCCCGGTTCGCTCACCGGCATTTCTTCGCCCTCGAGCTGACTTGTGATGCCGACCACTGCAATCACAGCATCGGCATTCTTCGCGGCTGCGACCGCTTGGGGTGATGGACGGTTATTCACTTTTGCCAAGATCAGCTCCGCATGCGGGTTCCCGCTGTTGCTGCCGTAGGTGATGTTGAGCGCGGCCTCGCGACCTTTCTCGAGGTGGACGTGGCCGACCGCCCCTGCAGGTGCGCCCCCTCCGCCGAATGCTACTGCGATCTGCTTGCCGTCAACGGTCACCCTTCCAAATCCCTGGCAGCGGATGCCGAGGAGATAATCGCCCGATTCCGTGGGCGTGA
>JAFAQG010001037.1 GCA_019246575.1 Acidobacteriaceae bacterium | reverse complement strand
ACCCGGCCTCGTACTGGTCCCAATGGTCCTGAACGGTAGCGGCGCTGGGAAAGATGGTAGTGGAAGCACGATGGACAGGAACGTTGAGCGAGCGGAATCCCTCCGGCGCGTGCGCGTCGGAATGAATCAACTTAGTCTTCCAGCTCTTGGCCATTTCGAGTTACAGCGGGATATTGCCGTGCTTTTTACGCGGCATGGTGTCGGTCTTATTCGCCAGCATCCGCAGCGCGCGGATGACCTTCGGCCGGGTCTCGTGTGGCTCAATGACATCGTCGATGTAGCCGCGCTCGGCTGCGACGAACGGATTAGCGAAGCGAGTCCGATACTCTTCAATCTTGGCCTCGCGAGTCTCATCCCCGTTGCTGGAGGCCTCGAACTCGCGCCGGTAGAGCATGTTCACTGCACCTTCGGGGCCCATGACGGCTATCTCCGCGGTCGGATACGCGAAATTGATGTCGGTGCGCAGATGCTTCGATCCCATAACGCAGTAAGCGCCGCCGTACGCTTTGCGCGTGATGACGGTAATTTTCGGGACGGTGGCTTCGGCGTAGGCATAGAGAAGTTTTGCGCCGTGGCGGATAATCCCGCCGAACTCCTGGGCGGTGCCGGGCAGGAAGCCGGGAACATCCTCAAAGGTCAAGATGGGGATCTGAAACGCATCGCAGAATCGGACGAAGCGAGCGCCTTTCGTAGATGAATCGATGTCCAGGCATCCGGCGAGATGCGAAGGCTGATTCGCTACGACCCCGACCGCGTCGCCGCCGAGGCGTGCGAAGCCGACCACGATGTTGCGGGCGAAATGCTCCGCTACCTCGAAGAAATATCCATCGTCAACAACACGCCGAATCACATCTCCAATGTCGTAGGGTTTATTCGATTCTGGAATGAGGGTGTCGAGCTCGGGGTCGGAACGGTCCTCAGGATCCTTGGAGGCTACTCGAGAAACACCGTCGAGATTGTTTTGCGGCAGAAAGCGCAACAGCTCTCGAATGTTGCTCAGGCAATCCTGATCGTCGGCCGCCAGGAAATGGGCGACACCGCTGCGGGAATTGTGCGTCATTGCGCCACCGAGAACTTCTTTGGTCACATCTTCGTGAGTAACGGTCTTGATGACGTCCGGGCCCGTCACAAACATGTGGCTGGTTCCGTCGACCATGAAAACGAAATCGGTGAGCGCCGGTGAATACACAGCGCCGCCGGCACAGGGGCCCATAATGGCTGAAATTTGAGGGACCACACCGCTGGCGAGCGTGTTCCGTAAGAAGATATCGGCATAGCCGGCGAGCGAGACCACGCCCTCCTGGATGCGAGCACCGCCGGAATCGTTGAGACCAATGATCGGAGCGCCGGTCTTCAATGCGAGATCCATAACCTTGACGATCTTCTGAGCGTTGGCTTCCGAGAGCGAACCTCCGAAAACGGTGAAGTCCTGGGCAAACACAAAAACTTGGCGGCCATGAATTTGGCCATGTCCGGTGACGAACCCGTCTCCATCGATGACGGTATCTTCCATCCCGAAGTTGTGGCAGCGATGCCGGACCAGTTTGTCGAGTTCTTCAAAAGTGCCTTCATCCAGCAGAAATTCGATGCGTTCCCGCGCGGAAAGTTTGCCTTCGCGGTGCTGCCGCTCCGTCCGCTCGGGTCCCCCTCCTTCTTCGGCTCGCGCATGACGGCGCCGGAGTTCTTCCAACCTATTCGATTTCATGGGCTGTGCCAGCTTTTCCTGTTTTTCCAAACTGCATTCAGATGCGAGGATAAAATCAGTTTCCTTGCATGTCAGATGGTAATATGAGCGACCCGGGCGGGCTGGTGGTCGGCACGGCCGGACACATCGATCATGGCAAGACCGCTCTGGTCCGCGCGCTCACCGGGATCGATACGGACCGGCTCGCCGAAGAGAAAGAGCGCGGAATTTCGATCGATTTAGGATTCGCGCATCTCACATTGCCGAGTGGCCGCAGGATCAGTTTCATCGATGTGCCCGGGCATGAGCGATTCGTGAAGAACATGCTGGCGGGCGTGGGCGGCATCCAAGCGGTTCTGCTGGTGGTGGCGGCGGATGAATCGGTGAAGCCGCAGACGCGCGAGCATTTCGATATCTGCCGGCTGTTAGACATTCAGCAAGGGATTATCGTTCTGAGTAAGACGGATCTCG
>JAFAQG010001036.1 GCA_019246575.1 Acidobacteriaceae bacterium | reverse complement strand
TGGCGCCCATGACTGCTATCAGCTACGACGGTCCCGACGGCATGCCACGCGGGAGCGTGTTCGGCCTTTCGGACGATTCTCGCTCTCTGCGCGAGCTGTGGCTGTACCAGGGTGCTTGGTCCTACTACGATCATGGCCTTTGCCCGTCGGGCGCCACGCTGATTATCGGCCCCGGTTCTTCTCTCGCGACCGCGCAGGTGGTCGGGCCCGCGGATGTGCACGTAGTCGCGAGCGGCAGCGATGGCAACCTCTGGCTGCGCTCGACGCTCAACAATCACGGCTGGAATTGGCAAAACCTCGGAAATCCGGGCTGGTCACGCCCGCGTGTGCCGATTCTGGTCGCGCATTCGTCCGGTAGTAGCACGCGGATTCACGTGTTCGTGCCGGCGTGGGTGGGCCGGAGTGTACATCTGTTCGAGCGATATGCCGACCGTGGCACAAACGGCTACACGTGGGCGAGCTGGAAGGACTGGGGATCGTCGCCGACCGGTGAGCCGTTCAACCTTACCGGCGGTGTTACATGGCATCCACGCGGCATCATGAACATTGACATGTTCGGTGTAACAGATCACGATTCTAATGACTGCCACGGCGGCAAGTTAGCCATGTTCTACTGGGACGGCGGCGCCTGGCACTGGTCGTATCCCGAGATTGTGCCGAGCGGCTTCAGTTGCGAGGCAGCGCAGACGATGAGTGTAGCTGCCATCGACAGCTCGACGATGATGCGCGCCGGCGTCTACCTCGAAGATGTGTCGGGTGGAATCTGGGAGTATGCAAGCACGAACGGGTTCGCCTGGGGATGGCATCTGATGCAGTAATGCGCACCGTTCAGCGTAGCTTAAGTGGATGGGCATGTTACACGCACTTACTCGGCTGTCGCGAAGGGATTGAAATTGGTGTCGTAATCGAAGTAGTCGACGTGCTCGGTCCGTTTTAAGAAATTGACGACGGCATAAGTGACGGGAGTCATGACTGTTTCGTACACGACTTTAATGAGATAGCCCGAGATGATGAGCTTCAGGATCACTCCCACGGGACGCAGGCCGTAGAAGGCGGCGAACATGACAACAGTCGTATCGACGGCCTGGCCCACAACGGTTGAGCCGATAGTGCGCGTCCAGAGATACCTGCCTTTGGTGATGAGCTTCATTTTTGCGAGCGTGAACGAGTTCGCGAACTCGCCGCACCAGTAAGCGAGCAAGCTTGCAGCAACAATTCGCCCGACCGGCTTGAAGATGGTCGAGAACGCAACCTGGTCCGTGTACTCGGGCGCAGCCGGAATGATCACCGCGATATATGAAATGGCGACCATCAGAAACGAAGCAAAAAAGCCGTACCAAATAGCCCGTCGCGAAGCTCCGTATCCGTAGACCTCGGTAAAAATATCGCCGAAGATGTAGGTGATGGGGAACAGCATTTGGGCGCAGCTTACGCGCAGCGTTCCGATTGCGAAGAACTTCGACGCAATGATATTCGAGATCAGCAGAACGACCACAAACAGAGTGATGAAGGAATCGAGATAGCGATAGCGAGGATCGCTCCGTAGAAGCGCTCGAATGCCCTGCTCCTCCCGACCGGTATGCTGACGCGTAGCCTCGTTGTGCGCTCGCTGCATGTGAGATCAGAACTCCAAAACGGCGATTTTGCCGTCGGTCACGAGCTTGTCTCCCGTCGCATTCGATAGATCCCGCGGAATGGCACGGCGTTCGATGAGCGCGCGGGCTCGCACGGCTCCGGTGAACAGCAAGTCGGCTTCGACCTTCGAGCGCTCCTGGTCGATGGCAGCATCGATGCCGTGCGTAAAGGTCTTAGTTTCGGGCGAGAACGTAATGCTGATGTCGTGAGTCGCGGCAGCTACCCAGACCGGTCGATTATCAAGCTCCTCCGGCCGACGCCAGATCCGGATGTGATGTCGCATGGCAAACGTGTTGTTCTGCTTTTGAAATGTCAAGTCGGGCGGTCTGCCGTCCAGCGTCAGAACGGACATTGGCGCCTCGCCGTAGCCTCGAGCTTCGATGAGCGCGCGCGCAGTCTCGATTTTCGAATCGTGACTGAGACTGGCGGCCGTGGTCCAGCCCGCTTCGCGAAAGGCGCGGTCGAGTTGCTCCTCGTTTGCGATGAACATTAGGTTCGTGATATCGGAGGGCTTCGGCGGATTTTCGGCGACGGTGCGAAAGGGTTCTGAATTCACCAATTCGATGAGGGACGAATTGGACGTCAGGTCGGGAATCTCATCTGGGAGTCCGGGCGCATCCCATTCGAGCGGCTTTGTAAGCTTTAAAACCAGATCCACGCCGGGTCGAAATGTGATGGACGGATCGACTTTGTTCACAAATGCGGATTCGAATCCGGCCAGCAACTGCCCGAATTGCTGACCGCGCCCGGCGATTTTGCCGATGCCTTGTTCGATACGGCCCTCTATGGTCTGAGAAGGCATAATGCCGGTGATCAGGCCCGTGTCATCGACGCTTTCTCGTGCGTTATCGACAGAACTGACGAAGCACGCAATCGGCTTCGTATGGCCGCTTCCGTCATCGATAGCGGTGAAATCGAGGCGAAGCTTAGCTGGCTGCTCGACGGCTTCGGCGGTTGTAGGGGTGCCCGAGCTCGCATCGGCCGTTACGCCTGTGAGCTTCGTCCCGCGGGGAAGCGCGAGCCGATCACGGACGAATACAGGCCGGGTGACGACGGCCGTGACCGGTTGCCCAGACGGTCTTTCGCTACTTACAGCCGTAGTTAGTCGGACGTGCAGTTCGGTTCCGGCCGGTATTGAGAGCGCAGACGCGACACCGACCAATAGCAACGCGAAAATGAAACCGATTGCTGTGCGCATGAATCTCTGAGCAGGGCAAAGGTACCCGATATTAGCCGGAACTGATTGATAGCCCTAGCTATAATCGGATCGTGTTTCGCCCCTGGGCCGCGATTGCGTTCTCAACACTTATCTTCGCAGGGTGTGGGAACAACATGCGGAGCAAACAGAAGGTGCAAGACGCAATCCTGAGCAGGCTCCAAACCCACTCGGGCCTGGATCTCAGTGCGCTGGACGTAATGACAACGTCCGTAGCGTTCGAAAAGAATATGGCGTACGCGACGGTCGCGTTTCATCCTAAGGGCGACCCGGCTGTGAATAGTGGAATGGTAATGAAGTACACACTCGCAAACCGGGGCGGCAAGTGGGTGGTGGTGAACGTTGGCGATTCCAGGGAACGGACTCCGAGCGGCCATGCGGCGACGGGAATGGAGGGACTGCCGCCGGGACACCCTCCGATAGACGGGCGAGTTCAATGAAAACAGTTGCAGTTCTGGGCGGGGGCCCGGCAGGCGCATCTGCGGCCGAGCGACTCGCAGCGGCCGGTCTGCGGACGATCATCATCGACGAAAAGCTTGCGTGGGAGAAACCGTGTGGCGGCGGCATTACGTATAAGGCCTATTCGCAATATCCCTATCTGATCGAGAATGACACGCCGAAAAAGGTGGTTACGGAGACGATGCTGGCTGCGCCGAAGTCGGGTTCTTTTCAGATGAACCTCACGCGGCCGCTTATTATTTACTCGCGCGTGGATCTCAACGGCATGTTGCTGCGCCGGGCAGAAGCCGCAGGGGCCGAGATCGAGAAGGACCGCGTTCTCGGTCTGGAACGGATCGGATCGGGCTGGCGCATTCGGACGCGCACGGGAATCATCGACGCCGATTTCTGTGTGGTCGCGACAGGCGCGCGCAACGCGCTACGCGAGGTTGGGACTCAATACACGGCGCAGGACACGATGTATGCGCTCGGATATTGGGTTCCGACGGATCAGGCGCATATCGACATACAGTTTTTGCCGAAGCTCGAGGGCTACATCTGGGTGTTTCCGCGCGCGGGGCACTTGTCTGTCGGAATCTGCGGAAAGAGCGAATCGGCGCAATGCCTGCGCGCGCGTCTCGAGCGCTATATGGACGAAAAGAGCATCGCTCGGAAGGATGCAAAGTTTTACGGCCATATGCTGCCTTCGCTCGAGTGTCGCGGATGGCGAAATAATCGCGTGGCCGGCAATGGATGGATCGCGGTAGGCGATGCAGGAGGACTTGTCGATCCGATCACGGGCGAAGGGCTGTATTATGCCGTTCGATCCGGCGATCTGGCCAGCCAGGTTGTGCTTGCCGATCAAGAGCCGGAAAAGAAGGCCGAGCATTATCGCCAGCTCATCGCTCGCGATTTCGGTCTCGATCTCACGTACGGCGCAGGTCTCGCAAAACGGATTTTCTGCGGCGCTAAAGGTTTCGGAGCTGTGCCCAGCAAAATGATCAGCTTGATGAAGCGCAGTCCGAAGTTCTGCGAAATTATGCAGGACCTATTTGCCGGGACGCAACCTTATCTCGAGCTGAAGAACCGCTTGCTCCGCAATGTAAACACCACGGTGCATGAGATCCTGATGAGCTTCCTGTTCCGCAAGCTGATTCTCGGCCAAACGCGTCTATGAACACGGCGCAGTCGGAGGCGCTGTTCGCAAAAGCTCAAGAGTGCATCCCGGGAGGGGTGAATTCGCCCGTACGTGCATTTCGGGCGGTGGGCGGTACACCTCGCTTCATTGCGCGTGGCGAAGGCTCGCACATCTTCGACGTCGATGGTAACGAATACATCGATTACGTGGGATCGTGGGGTCCGCTATTGTTGGGTCACCGCGGGAAGGTGGTGATCGACGGCATCGCATCCGCGCTCGATCTAGGCACGAGCTTCGGAGCGCCCACCGCGCGAGAAGTTGAGCTTGCCGAATTGATCATTGACGCGGTTCCATCGGTCGAGATGGTGCGGCTGGTCAACTCGGGCACGGAAGCCTGCATGAGCGCCATACGGCTGGCGCGCGGCTTCACCGGCCGGGAACTTACAGTCAAGTGCGAGGGGTGTTACCACGGGCATGTCGATTCGCTGCTGGTGAAAGCGGGTTCGGGTGTCGCCACCTTGAGCCTTCCCGATACAGCCGGCGTGCCGCTGTGTTTTTCGGAGACTACGATAGCGATACCGTTCAACGATCTCGATCGTGCCGAGGCAGTGTTTCGCGAAAACGGTAATCGCATCGCAGCCATGATCGTAGAACCCGGTGCGGGCAACATGGGATGCGTGCCGCCGGTTCCCGGCTATCTCGAGGGGTTGCGGCGACTGACGGAACACTACGGCGCATTGCTGATTTTCGACGAGGTCATGACAGGATTCCGGTTGAGCCGCGGCGGCGCGCAGCAGCTATATGGCATCACGCCGGATTTGACAACGCTCGGAAAGGTAATCGGCGGAGGTCTGCCGATGGCTGCGTACGGGGGTCGCGCCGACATCATGAACCACGTTGCCCCGACGGGCCCCGTTTATCAGGCGGGAACGTTATCGGGGAATCCGCTCGCGGTGACGGCCGGTGTCGCAACGCTGCGGTACATCGAGACGCACCCGGACATCTATGACACGATGGAACGCCTCGCAGCAGAGCTGGTTGCGAACGTACCGGCCTGCGTGCGGGTCAATCGTGCAGGATCGATGTTCACCCTCTTCTTCCAAAGTGACCCGGTGCGGAACTACCAGGACGCAAAGCGATCGGATACCGGGAAGTTCGCCGGATTTTTCCACTATCTTTTGGACCGCGGCGTGTACTTCCCGCCCTCGCAATTCGAAGCGGCCTTCATGTCCGCCGCCCACACGCCGGAGGACATTGTGTACACGACGGGCATCATTGCGGATTATTTTTCGAATCACTGCCGTTGAGTCACGTGGACAGACGCCCTCGTGTTCTGGTGACCGGCGCCGCAAAGCGGATCGGCAGAGTTATCGCGATCGAATTAGCAAACCGCGGTTTCGAGGTCGCGATTCATTACAATACGTCTCGCGCCGAAGCCGAACAGGTATCGCGACAGTGCGGCGGCGCGCCGGTGTTTCAAGCCGACCTGGCGCATGTCGAAGAGATTCGAACCCTCTTTTCAGAGGTCCGCGAACGCTTGGGGCCGTTGGATTGCCTGGTGAACAACGTCGCGCGCTTCACGAAGTTCGACCCGCTCGAAATTAGCGAATCCGATTGGGATTTCATTCACGATGTAAACCTGAAGGGGACGTTCTTTTGCTGCCAGGAAGCGGCACGGCAGATGCGCGAGATTGGAGCGGGACGGATCGTGAATATCAGCTCGCTCGGCGGGATTCGCCCCTGGGCCGAACACGTCCATTACTGTGCCTCGAAAGCGGGCGTGATCATGATGACGAAAGCGCTGGCAAAAGCGCTCGCGCCGGAGATTGCGGTCAATTCAGTTGCGCCGGGCGTGATCCCGTTCGACGATATCGATAGACGAACACAGAAGATGATCGAGGCGACTCCGATGCGGCGCCGCGGCACGCCCGAAGAGATCGCCGAAGCAGTGCATTTTTTTCTTACCGCGCCGATGTTCATCACGGGCCAGGTGCTGGCGGTGGATGGCGGCTTGAGTCAGCGCTAGAACGGATGCGGCTTAAGCGCCGGCGACGACCTTGCGCGGCGCAACCGCTTCCATTTCGTCGCGCATGGCGCTATTTACGATCTCAATCTTGCCTTTGAAGTACGCGCCGTCTTCGATGACAATGCCGGGCGTCCTGAGATCGCCGAGCAACCGGCCGCCCTTACGAACGCTGATCTTTCTGGTGGCGTCGACATTGCCGTGGATGACGCCTGCCACGTCCACTTCCTGCGCGCTCACATCCGCGCGAACGATTCCTTGCGGTCCGATCGTGAGGTCGAATCCCGGTAAGTGCAGCGTGCCGTCTATCTCTCCGTCGACGTGAATATCTTCGGCGCTCCTGATCTGACCTCTGATCACCATACCCTTCCCGATCACGGCCACGTTCCGGGACTGCGCCGGCCGCCGGCTCACGCTGTTCGCAGAGGCATCCGGCCTCGCAGCATCGTCCTGCTTTCGTTCGCTCCACATATAGTCGCTCTATTAGCTTACCCGGATATTATGCGATGTTGCTCACAATTTCGCCACGTACACCTGCGTCACACCGATGCGGTCACTTGCAAACGCCACTTGTGTTTCTTCGAACGACCAGGAAGGGTGCGGATGCGTCCACTGCGGACCATACACGGTGTCGGCGGCGTTCTCCATCCAGCTCAGATGCTCGCCCGCCCGGTTCTGGCGCGCTGCAGCGAAGTCCTCAGGCAAGGCGTAGCAGGATTTTTTCCATTGTGTCCCTTGATTGCTCGATTCGCTGAGGCACAGCAAGCGGTGCGACCCGGTGGCCACGTCGATGATCTGCAATCCTTCATCCGGATGGTTTGTGTCACAAAGAATCCGCTCACCCAGGGAATCCGGTGCGATATGCCAGGCGTTGTATTTGCAGATGGATCGGATGTCGCGCGTAGTCCAGTTCATCCGAAAAACCTCGCGGGGCCAGACAGTGAACACCAGATCGCCTGTCGTTCCCAGAAACGTTTCGTGAACGACGAATTCCTGGTTAGTATGTTCGTAGAGGCATTCAAGACCGGTACCGTCTACCCGCACGCGGTGCATGCGTGGAGCGGGGTCGCCCGCGAATTCGATCCAAGCCGGCTCGAGCGGATGGAACTGGGGGTGAATTACCGTTCGAGGAAATCGAATCTCGCGCCAGCCGGTTCCATTGAAGCGGCCGACAACCAAGCCGCATTCCGCGCCGCGTTTGTATGCCGCGGTAAGCCAGACGCCGTTGCGGCTGATAGAACACTCGCCGATTTCGCCGCCGGGTACTTCGACAATGCACCGTTCGGATAAACTCCGCCTGT
>JAFAQG010000664.1 GCA_019246575.1 Acidobacteriaceae bacterium | reverse complement strand
CGGGTTTGAGCTTTTTCGATAAAGGATCGCTCTCGAGCATGTACGCGTTCCACGGTCTGGTGAACAATCACGTCTACACGCTCGCCGAGCTTGACGGCGCTGTGTATGCGGGAACGCTGGGTGGCATATCGGCCGTAAGGAACGGTCTGGTGCAGGCCAGTTTCACAACCGCGAATTCGGAGCTGCGCCAGAACTGGATCACCGCGTCTGCAGTTTTCGACGGGAGACTATACTTGGGCACTTACGGCTCGGGGGTGGTGCGCTTCGATGAACGCGGCCATGTGACTTCTTTCCCCGCCTTCAACGGAAAACGGTTCGAGATAAACACGAATGCGATGCTCGCAACGTCCCGAGCTCTCTATGCCGGCACAGCGGGACATGGCCTTGCGATTCTGCGCCGGGGCGAGGATCGGTGGCGCTTTGTTACCAATGGCCTGCCATCCATGAATGTGACCACGCTCGACGAGCACGGCGGGCGGTTTTACGTCGGGACGGATAACGGCTTGGTGCGCATTCAGGAGAACGCTCTTTTCGAATGAGAACGTTCTCTGTGGCCGCAACGCTCCTTGTGAGCGCAACGATGTCGTTGTGCGACACGGGCGTGATTATACCGTCGGGATCGAACGAACCGGACAGCTCGATTCTGTCGATCGAATCGCTCGATGTTCATGTGAGCATCGACAACGGCCATGCGACTGTCTCGCTGAAAGAGGTCTTTCAGAACCACAAAGACACCAATCTCGAAGGGATCTATTCGCTGGCGCTGCCGGGCGACGCCGCGGTATCCGATTTTGCCGTATGGGACGATCTGACGCGCATTCCGGGAGTGATCCTTGAACGGAAGCGTGCGAACGAACTCTACGAGCAGATTCGAAACCAGACTCTCGATCCGGGCCTGTTGCAATCGGGCGAGGTGAGCGAATCGAATGCTCCTGGACAGGCGAAGCATTCGACTGAATTTACAGTCAACATCGTTCCGATTCCTGCTTACGGTTACAAGCGGATAGAAGCCGAGTACCGCCAGGCAGTGCCGGTTGTGCAATTTGGCAGCGACTTCGTTTTTCCGCTAAAGGCGTCGCAAGGACAACCAGCAACCGTACACAGCTTGTCGATTTCGATCGAACTGCGAAGCGCGCAGCCGCTGGCGAGTTTTGAAACGGTCAGCAAGGCGTATCCGTTGAAGATCACGCGGCAGACGCGTAACACTATTGCAGCTTCTTTCGAGGCGAAAAATGTCGAGCTCGCGAGCGACCTCGAACTCAAATATTCGCTTGCGAACGAAAAGACTCCGCAGGTGACGGCATACAGGGCGGAAGGATCGGAGCCGGGATATTTCGAAGCTTCGGCGATCCTACAAGAATCGCGAGCATCGAAGACGCCACAGCAAACGAGCCGGACGGTAGTGATACTGTTCGACACCTCGCTGAGCATGCAGTGGGAAAAGCTGGAGCGAAGCTTTCAATCGCTCGAGGCCATTTTGCGCTCGCTTGGGCCGCAAGACGCGTTCAACGTCCTGGTGTTCAACTCGGAGATTCAGCTGTTCTCGCCCAAGCCGCAACCCGCGACAGCGGATGCCGTCGCGAAGGCTCTCGAGTTTGTCCGCGGGAGCAAGTTGCGCGCCGGCACAAATCTGGAGGCCGCATTGAAAGCGGCGTTTATGCAAAGAGCGCAGGACGCATACATCGTCCTTCTGAGCGATGGCGAGATGACCGAAGGCACGCTTGGGCGGTCGAAGTTCGCCGGTTCGATCGACACTGCATGGAAGACCGTTCCAGCGGACGAGCGGGCTCATATCTACGCGCTCGCAATCGGAGACGACGCCAATGTCAGGCTGATGCGCCGGCTATCGGAGCACTCGGGGGTGTTCGAGCAGGTGAATTCCACCGAACCGCTGGAATTCAAGCTCGCGAATTTCGTCCACAAGATCGGGATTGCACCGCTCAGCACGGTAAGGCTCGCCATTTCTCCGGCCACGAAGCCGCGATTTGTTTATCGACTCGCGCAGGACAATTTCCCGGGGTCTAAGGCATCGTGGGTCGGCGAATATACGAGTCCCGGCCGAGCCCAGTTTCGAGTCGATTCACGAACCGGAACAAGAGCCGCGAGCGCGTCGCTGCGCGCAGAGTTGCCCGCAATGGACACAGATCATCCGTATCTACCTGCGACCTGGGCGCGTGCACGAGTCGACGCACTGCTCGAAAAAATCGATCGCGAAGGCGAGGATAAAGCGACAATCGACGAGATCATCGCGCTATCTCGCAAATATCACTTCGTTACGCCCTACACGTCGTTCCTTGCTGCGCCCCGCGCGCTGCTTCGTCCGCGGCTCATCCGTCCGGGCGATCCGGTATTGCGTGTTCGCACAGACCCGTCCATTTCTTCCGTTATTGCACTGTTTCCCTTCGGGCTGACGAAACCACTGCGGTACGTCGAGCGCGAGGACATATGGCAGACACGATTTGTCGCACCCGACGATCTGGCCGACGGCGCGCATACGGTTCGCCTGATTCTCCGCGATCGCGAGGGCCACGTGTTCCGGGAACAAAAGACATTCGTCATTTCGAGCCAGCCTCCGATTCTTCGCGTTCATGTGGCCTTCGAGCGCGTGCATGCGGGAGAGCAACTGAAATTGCGCGTTCAGGCATCCGGGACGACACGCACCATCACGGCGAGGATGTACGGCACGGACCCGCTCTCTCTACGCTGGAACGAAACAGAAAAAGCGAACACAGGCGTTCTTACGGTTCCGGGCGGCCTGCCTGCCGGCCGCTATTCCATTCACGTGACTGCGGAAGATATTGCGCATAACATCAGCCACCAGGAGGTCCCGATTGAAGTCCTCCCGTAAATGGCTGGTTTCGGCAAGCATCGTCGCGACAGCTGCCGTCGTGTTGCGTGCCGAGCTCCCCGTTTGGGTAGGAGACATTGCCGCCGGAAGCGCGCTCGAAGCGGCACTGTTCCGCGTCATGGGCCTGCCCGGAGGAAGTGTGATGCACGTCCGGCCCGCGTGGGAATCGCGGTCGCAACTCGATGCACTGATCCAAAAATCGCCGCACGAGGCAGAACTCTACTCAATCCGAGCGCGCGAAGAAGAACGCCTCCAGTACTACGATGCGGCGGAAACCGATTTTAGAAAATGCGCAGCAGAATCGCACGATAAACTGACTGCGCTCACGGAGCTGGCAAATTTCTATCGCGACCGGCTGCAGCTCGAAAAGGAAGTCGACACGCTTCTTCAGCTAGGCGCCGTTTCCGAGCAGCCGCACGAACGTTTTGAACCCGACGAGCGGCAGGCGCAGTGGCCGGCATTTACGCGGGCGCTCAAGTCATCGAACGAGGCGCTGCTTCCGCCTGCGCGGCGACAAGACATCTACGAAGCCTGGATACGCAGGTACCCGAAAGACATCCAGCCGTATCAGGCATATCTCGATTGGGCCGTCGAGCAGCGAAACCGCACGGCTGCCTCGGCCATAGCACAGCGGCTGAAAGCGGCATTTCCAAAGGATGTTCAACTCGCGGTCACGACGGACGCAAATTTAGCGCGGGTAGAAAACGGGGTAAACGGCGCGCTCGCGGTTTACTCGAAAAATTTTTCTCCACTTTGGCCGGAGAGCTTGAGAGCGCGGTACGCGGAGGCGCTCTCGGAAGCGCATCAGATGCGGGCATTTCTGGCGAACGCACAAAGCGCAGCAGCGGCAAACCCAACCGATTTAGATCCCGCATTGCGCCTCTTCTTCTACTACGAGCAGGAGAATCGAAACGACGTCGCAGACCAGCAACTTTTGGCGCTCGAGTCGCGGAGAGCGGCCGCGAACGCGGCATGGCGACCGGCGGAAGTCAAAGTCATCGCGCCGCTGTTTCAAAGAGTTCAGGATTACGACGAATCGGCACGCGCCTACTACATGCTGTACGAGCTGCGCGATCCGGCGGCAGATGACAAGGAACTGGCGCTTGCGTCGCTTATCTCGCTGTTGCTCGATGTACCCGAGCAGCCGCTACATTTCGGCAATCGCGATCTAAGCCTGTATAAGAACATCGCGCAAATGGACCCGCATCCCGGGTTCCTGAACGGTATCCTTTCGCTCGCGCTCAATACAACATCGCCCGAATATCAATACCGCGAAACTTCGCAGATCGCGGTGAGTTACTTCCATCGCGCGTCAGCTTCGCGCCTGCTCGAGCTCTTAAGGCAGCGGTTTCCGAACTCGTCGCGCGCACCGGAACTCGAAGCCAAGCTGTTCAACGCCTACGGGGTTTACGGACAGTACGATGCCATCATCGGCGTCGTGCCCCGGTGGCTCGCGAGCAATCGTAACTCGAGCGAATACGTTAATACTGCTCTCCTGCTGGCCGATGCTTACGAGGCGAGGAAGAACACTCCGAATGAGTTGGCGCTGTATGACCGGCTTCTGACGGAACTTGCCGCGAGCAGCGATCACGTGCCGATCGGGGATACAGCATCTACAGCGGTCAGGCCGCGCCCGCCGATAACCGTCGCAACTCGAGCTTCGAGATTCAGGCCGGCACCGGGCGAGAATTTGCAGGGAGCGAACGCACGCTCGCCCGATTACGCGCGCGTTCTCGATCGATATATTTCGCGACTCGTTCAGCTCGATCGCAAAATGGACGCGGTTGCGCTGTTTCGAAGAGAAATCGATCACAACCCTGACGATCCCGGTATCTACGAGCGGCTGGCGCTCTTTCTCGAGCAGAACGATCTCGATAGCGATCTCACCCAGACGTACCGCCAGGCACTCAGCCATTTCAAGGATATGTCTTGGGCGAGCAAGCTGGCGCGTTTCTATTTGCGGCGGCGGCAGTATACGGCTTATCGGGATTTGGCGCGCCAGGTGACGGATACGTTCAAGGGGTCCGAGCTGGCGCGGTTTATTACGACCGTGAGTCCGGGCACGTCCACTCTTGCCCGAGATGTGAATGTCTACGCGCACCGGCGTTTCCCTCACAATCTCGTTTTTGTCCAAAATCTGCTGCGGATCTATCGCAACCGCCCGACACAGGATTTCGCCGCTTACGAAAAACTTCTGCGCGAGAACTGGTTCTACGACTCCGGACTCCGTACGAGTTTCTTCCAATATTTGAGCTGGCGCGGCACACTCGCGAGTGAATTGGCGGGCCTGCCGGACACCGCATCGGCGGCAAAAGACAGTAATGTCGCGGCACTCGAGTTTCGCGCGGAAGGCGACGCCTGG
>JAFAQG010000620.1 GCA_019246575.1 Acidobacteriaceae bacterium | reverse complement strand
TCGCAGGTAGCACAGGAACTTACGCCGTGCCCGATCAGTTTCTGTTCATTCGGCAACCCCAACCATCGCGCCGAGGCTCCTGTCGCGACGATTACTGTCCGCGTCCGAATCCTCTCGGCGCTATCCAGTTCCAACATAAGCGGTCTGCTGCTCAGATCTGCATGGGTGATGCGTCCATGTCTGAAGGTTGCGCCGAAGCGTTGTGCCTGTTCCTTCATCTTTTGCACAAGCTCCGGGCCTTGAATACCGTCGGGAAACCCGGGAAAGTTTTCAACCTCAGTAGTGATTGAAAGCTGCCCTCCAGGTTCATGGCCTTCCAATACCAGCGGTTTCAGGTTTGCTCTCGCGGTGTAAATTGCGGCGGTGTTCCCGGCGCACCCCGAGCCGAGAATGAGAACGTCTAATATGTCGCTCATCCAAGGAAATAGTTAGTGGCGTGAAACGCAATCCACGATCCAGAGTACGCCAGCGCCAGCATGTAACTGAACTGAAATACCGGCCATTTCCAGCCGCCTGTCTCGCGTTTAACAACCGCTAGGGTCGAAAAGCACTGCATCGCAAATGCGAAAAAAATCAACAATGCGACTGCGCCCGCGGCGCTCAAATCTTGCCGAACGGCGGCTTGCAGGCCTTGCGACGGTTCGTCTCCTTCAATGCCGTAAATCGTTCCCAGGGTTCCGACGATAACCTCGCGCGCTGCCAGCGACGTAATCAAGCCGATGCCGATCTTCCAATTGAAGCCTAGCGGTTTGATGGCCGGCTCTATTGTTTTCCCGATCATGCCGGCGAAACTGTGCTCGAGCCCGGGGGTCTTGCCATCGACCAGCGGAAGATGTGCCAGTATCCAGATCACGATCGCAACGGCCAGAATTACAGTGCCGGCGCGCTGCAGAAAGACTTTACCGCGATCGATCAGCCGCAGAGCAAGCGACCGCCACGTCGGCCAGCGATACGGCGGCATTTCGAGCATGAACGACGAGCGCTGGCTTCGCAGAACGGTGCTCTTCAAGAGACGTGCTATAAGAATCGCCGCCAGGAATCCCAGCACATACAGCCCCAGCATCGTGGCTGCGGGCAGCGAGAGCACTCCGCCGATAACCGGTATGTTCGGCACAAATGCCGCGATAATGAGCGTGTAAACCGGCAAACGAGCCGAGCACGTCATCAGCGGCGCAATCATAATGGTCGCCATGCGATCGCGCTTGTTTTCGATCACGCGCGTCGCCATCACCGCCGGGACAGCGCACGCATAGGCAGATAGCAACGGAATAAAAGACTTGCCCTGCAACCCGAATTTCGCCATCGTGCGGTCGGCAATTAGGGCAGCGCGCGCCAGGTACCCGGAATCTTCCAGAATTCCGATAAACAGGAACAGCAGCAGTATCTGCGGAAGAAACACAATGACAGATCCGACACCGCTCCAAACGCCGTCGAGGAGTAGCGATCTCCAGATTGTGTCCGGAAGAACGTGCTTCAGCGAAGCGCCGGAGACCGCGACCAGGTTCTTCATGCCGTCCATTAACGGCTGCGCCCACGAGAAGATGCTCTGAAAAACGGCGACGACTACGGCCAGAAACACCAGGGGTCCCGCGACCGGGTGAAGAAAGATGGTATCCAGACGCCGTGTCCATAGCGGCGGTGCGGGGGCCTGGTAGGACGCGCGTGTGCCGACCTTTGCCGCCCATTGCCGGCATTTCGGAACGTCATGAAGAACAGGAAGCTCGATGTTCGGCGGTGGAGAGTTCAGCCGCGCCGCGGTTCCCAACAGAAATTGCCGGATGCGCTCCAGCCCGGTCCCCCTCGTAGCGCTGACGAGAGCCACCGGACAGTTCAGCTCAGCGGCTAGGGCCGCAATGTCTACCTTCCCCCCGCGCTCCTCCAAATCGTCGGCCATGTTCAGCAGAATCAACGTTGGCATGCCGAGGCTGAGGATCGGAGCGGCCAGTACAAGCTGCCGGCCGAGGTTGGTCGAATCCAGAATCAGGATCACCGCATCCGGTTTCGGAAAATCCCCGCGCTCTCCTTTCAGGACATCGTGCGTGACCTGTTCGTCTTCGGCGCGGGGGTGAAGGCTGTAAACGCCAGGCAAATCGATGAGGAAGACGTCGTGAAGCGAATTCTTGAGCTTGGCTTTGCCCATCCTGTGCTCAACCGTCACCCCCGGGAAATTCGCGACCTTCTGTCGCAGGCCCGTCAGGCGGTTGAACAGTGTCGATTTACCCGCGTTCGGAGGGCCGACAATCGCAACGATGATGTCGCGTTCGTGTGCCGCTCGCGGCAGCGGAATGCTTGGATTCGGCAGGAGACCGGCTCGCGGCCCACCTCCGTGGCAGTCACTCATGAGAGCGCAATCGGATCCGGCTCAGGATCCCGATGAACGTAGACTCGTGCAGCCGTATCGTCTCGCAACGCTACTTCCGAACCGTCGACCCGAAAAACACGTGGTCCTCCGCCCGGCGCGCGCCGGCCCGGAACCACCTCGTGCCCCGGCAGGAAGCCGAGCTCCATTAGCCTTCGCGCCACGTCCTCGGGAACATCCAGCCGGTCCAACACACACTTTTGACCGCTTCGCAGGTCCGCCAAACTCAAAGGTTTGGCGTGCGCTGCGCCGCGGCTGACCCTCTTTCGGGAAGGCATAACGAATATACGACCTTTTCAGTATGACATGCGCCCGATACCTGTCAACCGATTCCATCTGAACGGGATAATTCGCCACGCGAGGTCGCTGTTCGAGCTAGACACGATGTGGCGTAAGCGCCCGACGGGTGCTATTATCGACGTGTGCTGCGAGATAGCTCGCAACATTTCCTACTGTCTGTCGAACGCGAATCCGGCGGCTGTTACACGCGCCAGGAAGTCTGCCGAATTCTGAAAATACAGGGCCGGCAGCTCAAGACCTGGGAGCGCCAGCAGCTCATTCCAGAGGTTGCCGAGTATCGTTTCCCGGACCTTCTCGCGCTGAAGACGATCATGCGCTTGCGTGCCGAACAGTGTCATCCGCGCGCCATCAGGCAAGCGCTCGAGGCTTTGCGGACACGCCTGAACGAAGTTGCCGAGCCGAGCGGCGACGTTCGCGTCTACAAGGAAGGCCGGCGAGTGCGCATCCAGATCGGGAAGCAGAGAATGGAGCCAGGCTCCGGGCAGTTGCTGTTCGATTTCGCGGACAACGAGATTCAAAAGCTGTTACAGCTACCTGCGTCTCAGAATAATTCAACCGTCCTGGCCGGCAAAATAAAGGACAAGCTGGAAGCGGATCGCTGGTTCGAACGAGGTCTCGAACTCGAACAGACAGGCGGCGCCTATGAAGACATTGTCAAAGCATATCGGAGAGCAGCGGAGCTGGACCCGCAATCCGCCGGCGCACTCGTCAACTTAGGGACAGTCTACTTCAACGGGCGCGCCTGGGTTGACGCCGAAGAGCAGTACCGCAAAGCGCTGGACGTCGATCCGAACTATGCCCTCGCACACTTCAATCTCGGGAATTTGTACGATGAGCGCGGCGATCCTGCACGCGCGCTATATCACTACGGGGAAGCTCTGAAGTTACAACCCGGTTACGCCGATGCGCATTACAATCTCGCTCTCTTGCATCAGGGCATGAAGGATGTTATGGGCGCTGTCCGGCACTGGCGCGCGTACCTGAAACTGGACGGTAACAGCGCATGGGCGCACATCGCACGCCGGGAGCTCGCAAAGCTCGAGGCCATCACGGTTGTGAAGGGAAGCCGGTCTACGGCTTCTAAGGTCGAGATCGCGAGCGAAAACGTTTGACGGACCTGACCTCCGGCTGTGCTCGTGCAGCTGCGATTATCCTTGCGGCGGGCGCTTCAACTCGCATGGCGAGGCCCAAGCAGCTCCTTCCGTTTTCAGGCGGCACTCTGCTCGGGTCCGTCATCGATGCGGCTACTCAAGCTCACTTCGCTCCCGTGATTGTGGTCGTTGGCGCGGGAGCAGACGCCATCCAGGCGTCGATTGCGAGCAAACCAGTTACGGTCGTGAGAAATGCCAATTGGACCAGTGGCATGGGGTTATCCATAGCCGCCGGCGTTAATTATCTGCGGAACGCACCGGCCGATAACTCCGCAGCCGTCGCGATTCTTACGTGCGATCAGCCGTTCGTAACAGCTGGGCACTTAGCCGCTATGCGGCGCATGTTATTTACAAGCGGGGCGTCCGCCGTGGCAGCAGAGTATAGCGGCACCCTAGGTGTTCCGGCCTTCTTCAAGCGCGAGTTGTTCGGCCGCCTGGCTTCCCTGCCCCCCGAATGCGGAGCCAAGTTACTGTTCGCCGATCCAGCTGTGAAAGTAGCATCGTTTGCATTGCCCGAGGCGGCGATTGACATCGATACCCCCGAAGACTTTCGAACAATTGCACCTACTTAGGTGGCTGTTGCTGCTGAGGTTGAGCCGGCGAATTAGAAGGTTGCGGTTCTGCTTCACCTTCGAACGTAAGTGTCGATTCTGCGCCAAATCGTTTGTAATTCATGTACCGGATCGTGATCCGTATACGCTGAGGCCAATCGCGAAAGAACAGCGTGTCATCCGCATACGTTTCGACTGGAAACATCCATTTGCCGTCAATCTCTTTCCAAAGCGTCGTAAAATGCGGGAATAGGTTCTGCTGCCGTAAGGTTTCAATCTGCGGGACTGCTTGCCCCTGGCTGCGGACAACGGCGAAATCCGATTGCCGCACCCACAAGGTACCATCGAAAAAGCGCTGGCCCGATAGGATCTGTTTCGGCTCGACGTGTTCGACAAAGCATGGGATGCCATCGATTGTTTCGTCGCCGAGATACTTCCCTGAGTATTGCCGGACATTGGCTGACGTCAGGAAAAACGGCTGAACGTTACGAATATCAGCAAAATCCTCCGGTGTCATCCTGATGCGCTGAAGCGTGTTGACGACCCGGCCTACAGGTTGCTCGTATCGCGACCCGGTTGGGGAAAACGTGATGTCGCGGACCTCACGAAACTGCCCGTCGATCATGTCGCGGTGGTCAAATTCGTCGACCGTGACGGACTGCCGGTACGTGTAGTTGTCGCGCGCGGCCGCGGTGACAGTTTCC
This sequence comes from Acidobacteriaceae bacterium, assembly GCA_019246575.1. The sequence continues at coordinate 522 of JAFAQG010000620.1, read as the reverse complement.
GCGGCGGCGATCTTTCTCAGAAGATCGGACGGAGGCTCGGCGGCGCGGATCGGTCGAACGGCAAAGAGCGACGCCGATGTTAGGATGAGGGCGATGCTGCGAACAATGCGGCCGTTTCTCATAGCGGTAGTGTGTTCCTGGATCGCGTTGTTTGCGACGGCGTTATTCTATTCAAACCAATATCCAAACTTCGGCTGGATCTGGACTGCGGCGTTGCCGGCCTTTTTATTGGAGACGCTTTTCTATCTAGGATCGGTGTTCGAAAATACGAGGGCGATGGTCGCACGAATCCACCCGTCCCGGATCTTGGCTGTGCTGCTGTGGACTTCCGCAGTCGTGCCGTACCTGGTTTTCTCAGTCAGTGCCGGGGCGTTCCAGCACAACGCATTTTATACGCTCGCGCTAGTTACAGCTGTCCTGGCGTTCTGGTATGTGGTTCTGCCGAGAAGAGTTATTTTCGATATCGGATTCTTGATCGTCGCTGCGACGCCTCTGATCGCAAGAGTGTTCCAGCGTGTTTAC
>JAFAQG010000922.1 GCA_019246575.1 Acidobacteriaceae bacterium | reverse complement strand
AATACGGGCCCGGAGATCGGGTCGCCTGTGCCGGAATTCGCGCTCCCCGATCAGCGCGGCAAAACCCAGACGCTCAAATCGATACTCGGGCCGAAGGGCGCTCTCCTGTTGTTCTTTCGGTCGGCCGATTGGTGACCGTACTGCAAGGCCCAACTGGTCGAGTTGGATGATAAATACGCGAAATTGCGCAGTGCAGAAATGGGTCTGGCGGCGATCAGTTATGACAGTCCCGCCGTGCTGGCGCAGTTTGCGGAGCGGACACACATTGAGTTTCCATTATTATCCGATGCTGGTTCGGAGATCATTCGAAGATTTGGAATTCTAAACGAGACGATACAGAGGGGCAATCCGGCTTATGGCGTGCCGTATCCCGGCGTGTATGTGCTGGACTCGCGAGGCGTTGTTAGAGCGAAGTTTTTCGAGGGCGATTATCGCGAGCGCGACACAGCGGGAATGATCCTTCTTAAGCAATTTGGCATTGCGCCGGATGAGACGCATGCGTCTGTTACCGCAAAGCATCTTCAGCTGAGTGCGGCGGCTACGGATAGCCGCGCTCAAGCGGGACAGCATGTTTCACTCCTGCTCGATCTCGAGATTCCTCCCGGCGTTCACGTTTATGCTCCGGGCGTGAAAGGATACATTCCGATCAATTGGGAAATCGCGGGCAATGAAGCCGTGAAGGCAGGGCCGGTCGAGTACCCGGAATCGAAGATGATGACGCTCGATGCGATTCACGAGACCGTGCCTGTTTATGTCGGCCACGTCCGGCTGATCCGCGATGTCGCGATCGGAACGCAAAAAGATCTGGCGAGTTTGCTCGACGCCCAGGGGAATCTCAGTATCGCGGGGTCGCTACGGTATCAAGCCTGCGATCAGACACAGTGCTTCATCCCCGAGATCGTGCCACTTACGTGGACATTAAAAATCGAACAACTGGATCGGGTGCGCGCAGTTACTAAGTAGCCGGTCGTCAGCGATGAACGACAAGCTGGGCTGATGGAAACTGCTCCTCCTGTGGAGAACAATCCAGCACGGCCACACAATCGAGATTGTTCGAAACGATCCAGTCGGCAATTTGCTCTCGCGTCCACCCGAGAGAATCATTACGCTTTACGATCGCTTCCACGAGAGATTGACGGAGCGTGGGAAAAACGCGGCGCAATTCGGCATATCCATATTGCGGCTTCAGACCCAACGCTCGGATCGCTGCACCCAGGGCGCAGCTCCCGCCGTTTTCCGCAACGTAATAACACGTGATCTGCGGTCCCAAAAGGGAACCCAAACGGATTGCTTCACTCAGTCGCATAGCATTTCCTCTCGCGCGCTCGCCTCGATACAGATGACTGTATCGCAAACGAGCGAACAGGACGAAGCACATTCCGGCCCGACTAGCGCTGCCGCTCCATGAACCGCTCCCTCCACGTGACCTCGGGCGCAGTATTGTGATCGGCTTGGATTCCGCTGGTTGCGAGAGCGATTTCTTCGAGCGGCATCTTCGGCGTGCGGTCTGCAAACAGCAGCCCGTTTGCTTCCTGATATGTATCGGTAAATTGCGTGTAACAGAATCCCGCGAGTAGCGGCAGTGAGCGGACAACTTCAAGCAACGCGCGATACCTTTCCAGGAGCTCCTCAGGCGTGTCTGCGTACGAATAGCCCCAGGTCCGAGCGCCATCGGTTGAGAATGCGATGCCGCCGAATTCGCTGAGAACGATGGGCGGAAAATCGTCTTGCTTGCTGTTGAGAAGCAGCATACGGCCCCCCGGGCGCTCTCGTTTGAACAGAGGAGATTCAATATCGTGCTGACGGTATCGCCTGCCGATGCGCTGCGGATCTTTGTCGTAATCGTGAATCCCGATGATGTCTGTCGCCACGCTTTCCCATCCGTCGTTGCCGATAACGGGCCGCGTCGGATCGAGTGTCTTCGTCAGGTGATACAACGCTTGAACGTAGTTCCGCTGCGAAGGGCTGTCCGGCAAATCAGGGACGCCCCAAGATTCGTTGAATGGTACCCACGCCACGATGCAAGGATGGCTACTGTCCCTCTGCAGGACTTCCGTCCACTCGCGCACGAGGCGCTCGATCGAGTTACTCGTATACCGATAAGCACTGGGCATCTCCTCCCAGACAAGTAATCCGAGCCTGTCCGCCCAATAGAGATACCGCCGGTCTTCGATCTTCTGATGTTTTCTCACTCCGTTGAAGCCCATTTTCTTCGCCAGCAGGACATCGTCCAGCAGTGCATCATTGCTTGGTGCGGTCAAACCCGTCTCTGGCCAATAACCCTGATCCAACACTAAGCGGAGCGTAAGCGGCCGGCCATTGAGAATGAACCGATCACCCTGGACCGCTATGGTGCGAAGCGCGGTATAGCTGTATACGCGATCGATTGTTTTTCCAGCTTCATCTCGAAGTTCGAGCTCTACGTCGATGATGGTGGGCGAGGCCGGACTCCATAGCAATTCGTTGCGCGAATCGTCGATGCCGGGATCCGACAGCGCGATCTGACGGTGTATCTCGCCTGAGATGACCGAGTAAACATCTTCGGCGAGGATCAGATCGCCCGCGCGCATGCGCACGGCGAGATACAGGGGGCGCTGTTTCGCGCCGTACACCGAAGCATCGAGACCGATTTCCCACCGCACCAAATTACACGTCCACTTGATGCTCTCGATGAACGTGGCGTGAACAGGCTCGAGCCAAACCGTTTGCCAAATACCGGTCGTCCGCGGATACCAAATCGAGTGCGGTTCTAATTTCCAGTCTTGCTTGCCACGCGGTCTTGTGAGGTCGAGCGGGTCATCTTCCGCTCGAACTACAATCTCTTGCGCACCTTCCTCCATCAGCAGCGCCGTGATGTCCACATGAAACGGTGTGTAGCCACCTTGGTGTGCGCACGCTTTGACGCCGTTTACCCAAATTTGCGCCGAATAATCTACCGCACCGAAATGGAGCAGCAACCGCTCGTCTTTACCGAGCTGCGGACGGTCGATAATCTTCCGATAC
>JAFAQG010000978.1 GCA_019246575.1 Acidobacteriaceae bacterium | reverse complement strand
GGTCGTGCTTGCGATGCGCCGGGACGTCTGAACGACGGTCGAGAGCAGCATGGTTCGGCCAAAAAAGCAGCTATAGCCGCGGCGTCGGCGGCTTCACCGGCTCCCAGGAAACGACTCCTTTGCGCCGCACACGCCGGCTGAACACTTTGTCCCCGGCCGTTGCAAACAAGGTTTGCCGGTCGGGTCCGCCCAGCACGATATTGGAAAGCGACCCAGGCTGCGGCTTGCGCACGATCGCGACGACTCGCCCGGGCTGATCGCAGATCTGAATGCCGGTGTTTGTCGCGACCCAGAGATAGCCCTGATCGTCGACCGTCATTCCATCCGCGCCGCTGGCAATCTGATCGGGGCCGATCTCGAGCAGGAAGAACGGCTCTGCGTTGGCGAGAGAGCCGTCCGGCATCACGGAAAGAGACCAGACCCACTTGCTTTTCGTATCGCACACGAACAAGAGCGATTGGTCCGGTGAGAAGCGTACCCCGTTCGGAAGATCGAGGCCCTCGTGCACGATTCGCTTCCGCCGTTGCGCGTCGATGAACCAGACGCGATGATGCGGCGGGTCGCTGAAATAAATCTCGCCGCCCTTGTTCACGGCGAGGTCATTCGAATCCACGCCTTCCGCGAGTACTGTTTCCTTCCCGTCCGGCGAATAGGCCACAATCTGTTTCCGCCCGTTCTGGCATCCGTAGAGCCGTCCGTCGGGACCGAGCATCAGGCCATTCGTGCCGCCGGTGTCCTCGCGAAACAGAGACACCTTCCCGTCCACCGCAATTTTGTAAATGCGATTGGCAGGAATATCGGAGAAGAATACGTTCCCCTCGCGATCGACCGCAGGACCTTCCGTGAATCTATGGCCAGCGCTGACAATCTTCCATTCGCTTTGTGCATCGAGAATCTCATCCACGAAATGCCGCTCGGAGTTATTCGGGTTCGATGGTTTCGGAACCGGGTTCGGATAATCGCGCCAGAGCCAGCGCAACGCGTCCGGAAGAATCGCGCCTCCATGCTTCGCGTTGTGATCTTCCGTCCCGACGACGAACTTCACGTCGTAACCGGCGTATTCGAGCGCCGAAGCCATCTGCTGATTCGCGAGATACCAATTGCCGGCGTATATGTTCAGGTCGTGAGTGCCGTCCTGGAGAAAAACCCGCAGCGGCACTATCTCGGTCTTACGAATGAGCGAAGCAAACACCTCGCCGCCGCGCAGGTTTGTGTAACTTCCGATGAAGCTCAGAACACGACGAAAGACATCGGGCCGGTGCCACGCCGCCGTAAAGGCCGCGATTCCGCCGGAACTGGATCCCGCAATGCCGTGACAATTCGGATCGTCGGAAAACGAATATTGCTTTCGGACCTCGGGCAGAAGCTCATGAACGAGAAATTGGACGTACCAGTCGCTGATATCGTCATATTCGAAGCTGCGATTATATCGGCTTTGCGCATCGGGCCCGGGCGCGGGAAGAACGCCTGGATCGACGAAAACGCCAACCGTGACCGGCATTTCCTGGTTGTGAATCAAATTGTCGAATACGATAGGCACGCGCCAGGAACCGCCTTCGGAAACGAAGCCCTTTCCATCCTGAAACACCATGAGGCACACCGGCTTCTCTGCTTTGTACTGTGACGGCACATAGACCCAGTAATCGCGAACCGTGCCTGGGTACAGCTTGCTGGCCCAGGTGTGTTGGGTAACAGTTCCCCGGGGCACATTCGGCTGCCGCCGCGAATCGGGTCCGAGTCTGTATTCATCCGCTGCGATCGCCGCGGCCGGCGCCGCAAGCGACGACAGCAGAGCCGTTCGCCGCGTCATCCACGTATCCTGCTCAACTCTTCCACTTGAGAGACACCTTCGAGCTCGGCATTAAAGACGGCGTCAACAGGTATGCGATAGCCGCCCGCGAGCGCATTCGTTTGATTCGCCATCCCGACTACCGCCATCAGCTCTGCGAACATCTCTTCCGTCATACCCTTCTTTCGCGCAGCGACACTATGTGACGCGACGCAATAGCTGCATTGATTCGTAACGCTCACAGCGAGATAAATCATTTCTTTCGTGACGGCATCGAGCGCGGCCGGCGTCATCACCTGTTTCAGGCTTTCCCACGTCCTCCGAAGAGTTACGGGATCGTTCGCCAAAGCTTTCCAGAAGTTATTGATGTACTCCGTCTTGCGGGTTGCGCGGATGTCGTCGTAAACGGCCCTGACTTCCGCGGTCGCATCTTCATACTGGATCAGGCGCACTTAGCTCCTCCCGAGCAACATTATGCCGCGGGCCGACATTCAAGACTTTCCAATGAACATTCCAGCCAGGAACACGAGCACGCCGCCGAGCACAACCTGCAGTGTCGCCCGCACCAGAGGTGTTTCCATGAAGTGCTGCCGAACCCAGCTGATTACTGCAAGTTCGATAGCGACCACCGCTATGGCTATAGACGTGGCCACCCGGAATTCACTAATGAGGTATGGCAGCGTGTGGCCAATGCCCCCGGTCGTTGTCATCGCCCCACAGACAATCCCACGAATCAGCGGCCTGCCGCGGCCGGTAAGACTTCCGTCGTCGGAGAGCGCTTCCGCAAATCCCATCGAAATACCCGCACCGAGCGACGCTGCCAAGCCAACCAGAAAGGCCTCATGACTGTTGTGAGTGGCGAAAGCGGCCGCAAACAGCGGTGCGAGAGTCGATACCGATCCATCCATGAGCCCGGCGAGACCCGGTTGAATGTACTGCAGAACAATCGCCCGGCGGTAAGCCTCGTCTTCCTGCACCTTGACCTGCGGTGTCACGTACTGCTTTTCGATTTCTTCGGCTGCGGCCGTGTGCTTCACTTCTGCGTCTGCCAGATCGCCGAGCAGCTTACGAGTGGAAGCATCGGTGACCTTTTGCTGGGCCAGTATGTAGAAGCGTCGAGTCTCGGATTCCATCGATTCGATGGCCTTCCGCACGGCTTTCGGACCAATTGATTCGATCAGCCAAACCGCAGGGCGTGACACAAACCCCTTTACATCGTGACGGCGAATGAGGGGTATATGTTCGCCGAAACGCGACCTGTACTGCTCAATGAGCTGCGCCCGATGCTGCGACTCTTCCTGTTGCATCTCTTCGAGCATCTTTGCAGTTGCCGGGAAGTTCTCCCGCAACCGGTGCGCGAACTCGCCGTAGATACGGCCGTCCTCTTCTTCGAGGGATATGGCCACGGCCAGGATTTCGCGCTCGGATAGATCTTTGAATTGCTTCGCCATGCGTTCTTGCCTGCGGGGTGTGTCCTCGACCAGACGTCCTCCGTACAGTTATCCTAGCGATATCCACGCTTCGGTGAAGGACAATAGGAAGAGCGCCCGAGCGGGGCGCGCCGGTACTCGCCGCCTGTGTCTGTCTATTAATGCTGAATCGCATCTCTGTGCATGGCGCGCGCCAGCACAACCTGAAGAACATCAGTGTCGAAATTCCCCGGAACACGTTTACTGTGATCACCGGGCTCAGCGGCTCCGGTAAGAGTTCGCTCGCCTTCGACACGATTTATGCCGAAGGTCAGCGCCGGTATGTAGAAACCCTTTCTCCGTATGCACGCCAATTCCTCGATCAGATGGAGCGGCCCGAGGTGGATTCCATCGACGGTCTCAGCCCGGCGATCTCCATCGAGCAAAAAACTACGTCGCGGAGTCCGCGTTCCACCGTAGGTACCGTAACGGAGATCTACGACTACCTGCGCTTGCTCTATTCGTCCGTCGGCGTGCCGCATTGTCCGTTGTGCGGAGCAGTGATCGCGCGCCAATCCCCAGCCCAGATTTTGGGACAAGTCTTCAGCGAGCATCAAGGGAAACGGATCATGGTTCTCGCACCTGTTGCGCGCGGCCGCAAGGGCGAGTACAAAAAGGAGCTCGAGGCCATCTCTCGCGCGGGGTTCCGCGCACGCATCGATGGCGAGCTGGTCACGCTCGATGAGCCGGTGAAACTGGATAAACGGAAGAACCACACGATTGAAGTTGTTGTCGATCGTCTGGTCATCAAGCCGGGTATCGAGCAGCGCCTGGAGGGCTCCGTCCAAACGGCGCTCAAATGGAGCGATGGCCTGGTTGCGATCAGCGTGATCGACGGGGAAGAACGGCTCTACTCCGAGAAGCTGGCATGCCCGAATGACGGAACCAGTATCCCGCAGCTCGAGCCCAGATCGTTCTCGTTCAACAGCCCGTATGGCGCTTGCGACACCTGCAAAGGCGTGGGCAGCACGTGGGCCTTCGATCCCGTTAAGGTCATTTGCGATCCTTCCAAACCGCTGCTCGATGGCGCTCTTGGCCCGGGCTCGAGCTCATCTTACATGCTCTCCGGATTGACGGATGCTGCCGAGACCCTCGGCATCGATATTTCCAAGCCGTTCGAGGAGCTTCCGAAGAAGACGCGCAACCTTCTTATATATGGCAACTCCCAATTCCCCGGCATCCTGAAGATGCTCGACGACAACTTCAGCCGTGCAAGCGAAGGCTATCGCGAATGGCTGATGGACTACATGTCTCCTACCGAGTGCCCGGATTGCCATGGGAAGCGGCTGAAGCCGGCCAGCCTTGCCGTTCAGGTGAAGGGCGTCTCGATAGCGGAATTCACCGGAATGCCGGTTGCGCGCGCGCTGGAACTCGTCCGGGCATGGCAATTTACCGACCGTGAGCTACAGGTTGTGGGGCGAGTGGTCGATGAGATTCGGAATCGGATAGAGTTCCTGTGCGCAGTTGGGCTCGATTATCTGAGCCTGGAGCGTTCCTCCGCTACGTTGT
>JAFAQG010000912.1 GCA_019246575.1 Acidobacteriaceae bacterium | reverse complement strand
GTCATGTTTGTCCTTTTTGTAGAGACGACTGATTAGACGTTCTTGCCGCCCGGTTTGTTCGGTCCGGCGTTTCTCCTAATTGAGAGCCCGGCTGCCGAGCTCAGAAATGGATTATGGTGTCGGGAGCGGGATTCTCTACTTACTTGGCCGCCCCGGTCTGGCCGAATCATTCCGAGACTCCGCAGGCCACATCGAGGCATCGAAAAACGACGGATGAGCGCCGTCGGCGTGCCCATCGAGCGCTTGCACGTGATCGGCCGCTAACTGTTTAACTTTGTTGCCGCTACCCCGCGGACGGCCACGGCCCCGTTTCTCGGGAACGTGGGTGTCGACTGCCGATCCTTTCTGGTCGAGGGCTTGCAGCACCGAGATGGCCCGATCTAACCTCGCTCGTTCCTGAATCAATTCTTCGATTAAGGGCTTGAGCATCGTAAGCATACTTCCTTCTCAATGCGAGAACCCGTTCCGGGTGAGGCGTTTCATGCCCCAGCGTTTCGGTTTTGCGATGTTCTTAGATCGCTCCCGCTGCTCTTCAGGCGCAGCGCCGCGCGGACCGGCGTTGTACCTGATTTTCCGATTTGCCAGCCACTTTTTACACGTGCGCTTTGCAAATCACCCTCATGTGGGTCATCTTTACCAGACCCGGCCCAGTACTACATAGAAAGTCTACGCAATTGTGTCCTGCTTTTCCAGCGCAATTGTTCGCAAAATCGCCAGGTATTTTAACGTGCGTACCGGGGCACATTTTCCGGCGCACGAGGGCGGAAGGGCTACTCTCGTTCCAGTACTTGCCTCGCCCGCCCAGGCGTGACACTGTAAGGAATGAACCATGATCGCTGAGCCGGCGTACGCGTTCGAGCAGGAGATCAACCCCTGGCACTCCGCAGCTCACCGCTTCGATGAAGCCGCAGAGCTGTTGCATCTGGAGGACGGAATGCGAAAGCTGCTGCGCCAGCCGGCCATGGAGCTTACGGTCAACATTCCTGTCCTTCTGGATGACGGCCGTATCGAGGTATTCACTGGCTACCGTGTCCAGCACTCGATTGCGCGGGGACCTGCGAAAGGAGGCATACGGTTCTCCCCAGACGTGTCGCTCGATGAGGTCCGTGCGCTTGCAGCCTGGATGACGTGGAAGTGTGCGGTGGTCAACATTCCCTTCGGCGGCGGTAAGGGCGGCGTCATCTGCGAACCTCAGTTGCTGAGCGAAGGCGAACTGGAACGCATCACGCGGCGGTATACGGCCGAGCTATCGGAGTTCATCGGCCCCGAACGCGATGTGCCTGCTCCCGATGTCAATACGAACGAACAGACCATGGCCTGGATCATGGATACCTACTCGATGCACCAGCGCCACACCGTGACGGCCGTCGTCACCGGCAAACCGATCGAATTAGGCGGATCGAAAGGGCGTCACGAGGCTACCGGCCGAGGGTGCCTGCTGGTCACAATCGAGGCATTGAAGCGGCTCGGCATGTCGCCTGCGGAAACGCGTGTCATCATTCAGGGATTTGGGAATGTGGGCGGAATGGCCGCGCGCCTCATGAGCAGAGCCGGGTTCAGAATTACGTGCATCGTCGAGTACGATGGAGCGGTTTACAATCCGCACGGTCTCGACGTCGAAGGGCTCATGATCCATCGGCGCGAGACGGGTAGCATCACTCAGTTTCCTGAAGCAGAAGACGTCGACAGAGACGAGGCGATCCTGATGGATTGCGACGTCCTGATCCCGGCAGCTACCGAGAGCGTAATTACGTCTCAGAACGCGGAGCGGATTCGAGCAAAGATTCTATGCGAAGGCGCAAACGGCCCCACCAGCTTTGTTGCCGATAGCATTCTGAGGGACAAGAAAGTCTTCGTAATTCCGGACATTCTTGCCAACGCGGGCGGTGTTACGGTTTCGTATTTCGAGTGGGTGCAGGACCGCGGCGGATTCTTCTGGACAGAAAGAGAAGTGAACGAGCGTTTAGAGCAGATCATGGTTGCCAGCTTCCACGATGTGATCGGATACGCAGACAAACACGGTGTTCATAATCGCACCGCGGCCTACATGCTGGCTCTGGATCGTGTGGCGTACGCAATTAAACGGCGCGGTCTGTACGCGTGAAGACGGTACTCCCGGACCGCATGTCGTATCCCGAGGGTTTGTGGGTCAAGCTAGTCGCCGGTCCGCGTGCCCTCGAATGGCCGAATTGTGTGGCGGGTGCAGCTAGTCCTTGACCGAACCTACGACGCCGCTGATGCGGCAGTACCAGGCCGTCAAGGCGCAAGTGCCTGGCGCGCTGCTTCTCTTCCGGCTTGGTGATTTTTACGAACTCTTCTACGAGGACGCCATCACGGCGGCGCGCGAGCTCGAAATCACTCTCACGGCGCGCAACAAGGAGCGCGGGGAGCCTGTGCCCATGTGCGGGGTCCCTTATCATTCCGCAGACAACTACATTTCGCGCCTGATTCAGCGAGGGTACAGGGTGGCCATCTGCGAGCAGATGGAGGAGCCGGGGCCGGGTAAAAAGCTGGTTCGGCGCGAGCTAACGCGGGTGATTACGCCGGGTACGGCGACCGAAAGCACTCTACTTCGTTCGCATGAGAACAATTACCTCGCGGCAGCATTCACGAAAGGCGACCGCGCCGGGCTGGCATACGTGGATGTCTCGACGGGCGAGTTTCGGACGACCGAAGTCGATACTGCGGAACTGATTCCCGCGCTTGAAACCCTGAACGTGCGCGAGGTCCTCCATCCGGAAGACCATCCCTTGGGCGCGCCGTGCCTGGAGACCGCGGTTGACCCCTGGATTTTTGGCGGCGATTACGCCGGGCGCCAGATTGTCGAGAATTTCGGACTTTTGTCGCTTGACGGATGCGGGTTGGCAGATAAACCGCTCGCGACCGCGGCGGCCGGCGCTGTCCTGCATTACCTTCGTGAAACGCAGAAATCGACTCTCGGCCACTTGAGTGTGCCTTCGTTCCATGAACGGCGGGACCACATGGTGCTGGACGCGGCGACGGTTCGCAATCTGGAACTTGTCGAACCCCTCTTTGCGGGCGAGAGCCGCCAGGCAACCCTCATCAGCGTGCTCGATCAGACGTGTACCGGGATGGGCGGACGCCTGCTTCGGCGCAGGCTGCTGAACCCGTGCTGCGATCTCGGCGAGATAGACAGCCGTTTAGATGCGGTTGCAGAGCTTACTTCGAAGGTCATCACTCGCGCCGATCTGCGGAAAGTTCTTGGCTCCATCCAGGATCTCGAGCGCCTGCTCGCAAGAATCACTCTGAACACCGCAAGCCCGCGCGACCTGCTCGCGCTGGGCCGATCGCTCGAAGAGTTGCCAAAGCTGGGGACTGTTGCACATGCACTAGATTCGGCCGTACTGCGGAAGGAGATAGACACGCTGGACGAGCTGTGTAGTCACATTCTGGCGGCTATTTCCGACGAGCCGCCGATCAATCCTGCCGAGCCGGGCATCATACGCGATGGATTCAATTCCGAGCTCGACGAACTGCGCGACATCGGCCGGAACAGCCGGCAGTACATCGCCGCGATAGAAGCGCGCGAACGCGCCCGAAC
>JAFAQG010000875.1 GCA_019246575.1 Acidobacteriaceae bacterium | reverse complement strand
AGAAACGATCCGCGCTGGTTACAACGAGACGCTGGGCACCAGTAACCGCGAAGCTTACCGCTTGGCTCTCGAAGCCGACATTCTTCTGCTCGATGATTTGGGCGCGCATCGTGTCACAGATTGGGTTAAGGACACCGTCAACGCCATCGTCACCTATCGATGCAACCACCGCAAGCCATTAATTGCAACCACGAACCTAAGCGACGAGGACATGCAGCTGCACATCGGCGAACGGGCACACTCCCGCCTTTATGAAATGTGCCTCGTAGTTCGAATCCCCAATCTTCCGGATTACCGGGTCAAGGAGTCAATCGTCAGAACGGTCTAGCTACGCCGTTGCGCCCGCACCGAAGCTCGCCACCGCTTTCTGCTCGTCGTCAAACGCCGGAAAAATTGTGAACAGCTTTGTGATCTGCATCAGATCTCTCATCTTGCCCTGTAAGTGCAGCAATTTGACCGCGCCGCCCTGGTTAGTTGCGGTCGTGTAAACGCCAACCAGCTCACCGAGTCCCGCGCTATCGACGTAGCTCACATCTTTCATGTTCAGGACAATATTCTTATTGCCCTGCGCAAGCACAGATCTCAGTTCGTCGCGCAAGATCCCTGTGTTCTCGCCAAGCGTCACCTTCCCGCTGAGGTCTACAATCGCGACATTTCCGACGCGTCGAGTCTTTGCCGTGAGTGCCATATGGGTTCCTTTACCTAAATTAGGCCGTATCTGCAAGCCTTTCACGCTCCCCCACCCACTGTCAAGCAGTATTAGTAATGGGATAGCTCCGAACTAGCTCAGCAGACTTTCCAGCTTCGAACCGGGGAAGATCATCGTCTCGTTGCGCTCCGGCCCGTTCGACACTGAACCGATCTCCACTTCTGTCTTCTTCTCCAGGAAATCCAGATACTTCCTCGCCTTCGCCGGCAGGTCCTTAACCTGCGTAATCCCACGTGTCGATTCTTTCCACCCCGGCAGGCGTTCGAAAATCGGCTTGATCGCCTCCATGCGCAGCGTGCTCGCCGGCATCTGTGTCATCACTTTCCCGGCGACCTCATACGCCACGCACACCGGAACCTCTTCGAGGTCATCCAGCACGTCCAGTTTCGTGATGATCAGGCTATCGAACCCGTTCACCTCCGCCGTATAACGCAACAGCGGCACGTCGAACCAGCCGCACCTCCGCGGTCTCCCCGTCACGGACCCATACTCATTGCCCGCGCGCCGTATGTGCTCACCCAATTCCGTGAGATCTTCAGAAGGAAACGGCCCAGCTCCGACCCGTGTGATGTACGCCTTCGAAACACCGATGATCGCGTCAATCTTCGTCGGCGGAACACCCGTTCCAGTGCATGCCCCGCCCGCGCTTGCGCTCGAGCTCGTCACAAACGGGTAGGTACCGAAATCGATGTCGAGCATCGTCCCTTGTGCGCCTTCAAACAGAACGCTCTTCCCGTCCCGAATCATCGCGTTCAATAGGTGCGATGTGTCGTAAGCCATCGGCCGGATCTGTTCTGCGAATTGCTGGTACCGCTCTAGAATGTCCTGAAAATTAATACGTTCCGCGATTTTGAACGCATCGGCTATCAGCTGCTTATCTTCTGCCAGCGCACAGTACAAGTCGGCGAAGCCTGCGTCCACGAAATCCGCCACGCGAATGCCGCGTCGCGCGATCTTGTCCTCATAACAAGGACCAATCCCCCGGGAAGTCGTGCCAATCGCAATCCGGTTCTCCCGTCCTTCGGAGATCTTCTCGATCGTCCGGTGAAACGGAAAGATCACATGCGCTCGATAACTGATCCTTAACTGCGACTTAACATCGATCCCCATCCGTTCCAGGCCTGAGATTTCTTCGAGCAGCGCCGCCGGATCCACCACCACCCCGTTCCCGATGACTGCCAGAACACCCGGCCGCAGGATTCCGCTCGGAATCAGCTTCAAAATGAACTTCTGATCGCCAATAAAAACCGTGTGCCCCGCGTTGTGCCCGCCTTGGTAGCGCGCGACAGCATCGAATTTATCGGACAGCAGGTCGACGATTTTCCCTTTTCCTTCGTCGCCCCACTGCGCCCCCAGAACAATCAGATTAGGCATTCCCGTGGCCGCCTGGCCAAAACCTTTCGATTGTATCGCAGCGCTCGCAATGCCTTACAAATCATCAACTTGACGCACTCGCTATGCTACCCTTGCTCAATGCAGATGTGCGGCGTCTTTCAGGCGCTCGGCCCCAGCGTTTTCCATCAGCTGGTTCGCGGCATCTCCATCGGCAAGCTCAAGACTTATCAGATCTACGAACGCTTCAAGGCCCGGGCGCGCCTGGCTAAGCTCAACGCGGAATCCTTGCGCAAAGCCGAGCCCAAGTTTTGGGCCAGAATTGAATCCGGCGAAGAAGAATTCGCCACTGATTTATCCCAGGTCTTTCTCTTATCTCACCTGGGCATGATTGAAGACGTCCTGAAATTTCTTGGCATCCCGAACGAACAAGGCTTCTCCGATAAAGATCTAAATCCGGAGCAATACTTGACCGAAGGCTGGCAGAAACGCGTGTTCGATGAATTCTCCGCCAAATACCAGCGCGACATCCTGCTGTTCTACATCAATCATCTTGACTGGGAACTGAACAAAACCGATCAAGTGTTTCTTCCGGCAGCCTGACCTATGGCGGACGTGAAGACCTTTCAAGAGCAAGTAAAACGCGGCGATCTGAATGCCGTCCGCGCCGCCCTGGCGGAAGACCCGGCGCTGCTCGAAGCCACTAACGAAGCGGGCCAAACGCCGTTCCTCCTCGCCAAGTACTA
>JAFAQG010000795.1 GCA_019246575.1 Acidobacteriaceae bacterium | reverse complement strand
AGCTCAGAACCGGATACTTCATGGACCGTTATGCCGAAACGGCTGTTCTCGGGCTGACGCTTCTTATCTGCGACGTCCTCGACCGTTTTATGCCGCCTCGCGCAGCCATCGTATTTGCGGTGACGCTGGTTTTGTCATTCCTCGTTCCGCCGTTACACTCGCTAACGAAAGACCCGCGGGCATCCGCAACGGGAATGCCTGTGCTCTCCTCGACAGACGAGGATCCGTTTGTGATCGCGAATCCGCTGGTATTCCTGCAAGTGGCGCATTACGCGCCTGCTGCCATCCGCAAGCGGCTGTACTACGTGGCCGACCCCGCCACGGCAGCCAAGCTGCCCGATTTCCTACCGGAGCTTTCGCTGGTTGCAGGCCGCAATTTTCTTCCGTTTCACATCGTTGACTACGAACGTTTCGTTCAGCAGCATGCAACGTTTTGGATCTCGGCCGGGAGCAGCCCGAATCTCGAATGGCTCCCGCAACAATTGTTGAAAGACGGTTACCGTCTGTCTCTTGTCCCGCACCCCTGGATCGTATATAGGGCCGCGCGCCTAGACAGGGCGAGGTAAATCAGCGCACGGGAGAAAACGGCAAGGGTCGCAATATCATATTGCTGATATTCGCGACAATCTGCGGGTCGCTCAGCTCCGGCCGCGCTTTCAGCTTCTGCCATTCGGGATCGCCCCCAAATTCGCGCCACAAGCGATCGCGCGCCGCGAGGTCGTCGTACGAAAGCATATACATCAGATTCGGCTGCCTTGGCCCGACGATCGTCTCGCCAAAGAACACCGGCCGCATTCCGAGCCGCTCGAAAATTCTGGCCTCCGCATCGTTAAACATCCCGACCTTGCGCTTCAGTGTTGCGAACGATTGCGACTCATACCGGCGCAATTCGAAAATTCGTGCCCGTTGCGCGCCCTTCTCGGCAATCGTCACGCGCGGCATCACATCGAAGCTGCGCAGCAAGCTGCTCTCGACACGAACGAACGGCAATCCAGGGCCGGACCCGAGTTTCTCGATTTCGCTCTGGTACGCCCCATCGCTCGCGAGCTTGGTAAGCGCTTCCTGCATGGCGCCAAGCGACGCATACTCGACGAGGGTAATGTAGAACGGTCCTTCGGGCGCAATGACGTTCTCGAATGCTCCGGCCAGTTGCGCGCCGGATTTCGCGAGCGCAGGCGCCAGCCCGTGCTCGAGAAAAGAGCGTACTCGGGCGGGCTGATCTTCCTCGCTGTTGTGAAGTTGCCAGCTCTTCAGTTCGAGGCACGTATTGGGCGCGCCGGCGGCTTGCGATTCGAAGCTCGCCGCCGCCGTAGAGGCGAT
The DNA here is from genome assembly GCA_019246575.1 of Acidobacteriaceae bacterium. The sequence continues at coordinate 6,386 of JAFAQG010000795.1, read as the reverse complement.
GGCGCCGGCCAGCACTTGACGTCGGTTCATGTCACCGACTGTATACTAATCCGCCGGCCGGAGGTCAACCTTACTCCAGAACGAAGGTAATCTTGATCGTCACCTTCCATGCCGTGATCCGGTTCCCCTCGATCTGTACCTCTTGTTCCTTGACCCACGCACTCCTCACGTTCCTCAGAGTCGCGGTCGCGCGTTTCACGCCCTGCTGCACGGCGTCTTCAAAACTCTTGTCCGAAGTGGCGCTGATTTCTGTGATACGAGCTACTGACATAGGCACTCCTCTCCTTTTAGGCCTGTTGTGTAGAGTATCAACCCCGTTTTTGCGTGAGAGCGGGGACGCTATCTCTCCGATTATCGCTGCCTTGCCGCCGCGACGATGGCTTCTACCGGGCCGTTCCAGACCAGTTCCTTCAGACGTTCCCCGGGTATGCCGGCAACTCGTCCCAGCACCAGCCTTGCGGCAGCCGCGTGGGCCGGCCTTCGCCACTCGGCCATCTCGATCAATGAATCGAGCGCCCCCGAACGTGTGCGCGCGAGCAGATCCGGATTCCGCGTCGCGGTCAATTCCATCAGAAGCATTGCCGATTTGTTGCGATCCGTCCAGAGGCCCGAGTTCAGCATCTCGATGAACGTATCGGGCGGGATCTCGAAGCCTAATGCGGTGTTCGATCGAACAAGCACGCCCAGTGCCCGAGTTGCATTGTTACGCACCTCCGAATCGGGATCGGGGGCGGCGGCGACGAGCGCGAGAATCTGTTGGCGCGACTGGCGTGCATATCCCAACGCATCGCTTGCGACGCGCCGGTCCGCAGCCCAGGAAGATAACCGCAAGACTCGCATGAGTTCGTCCGTGTGTTGCACTGCCCATTCGTGAACAGCCAGCTCAAGCGACCTCGCAGCCGGATCGTTGATGAGCGAGTATCCTTTCGAGTCATCCTCGCGAGGAGCATCGCCGCCCTTGCGAACCGCGGCCTCAAGCGCCGGACCAAGGCGGTCGTAGAGATCCATGATTTCCCGCGGAAGGCGGTCGTCGCCCCGCGGTTCCGGGTTGTAAACGAACGGCTTGTAAGTGTCGCCCGGAACTCCGATAAAAAGCAGTCGGTTGTGTCTTTCGTCGCAACAGATCACGGCTACATCGGTCGGAGGCTTCCCGATCGTCTCCGTGACGGCTTGCCGGACCTGATCTGCCGCTGTTTCTAAGTATTCGTCACCTCCGTGTACAGGCACAGCCGCGCGAAGTTTTTGGATGTCCAAACCTTTGTATCCGAAGAATTCGATATCGCCGATCCGATCGCTTGCGTTTGCTGAGGCTGTGGCGAGCAGAACGGGAACGAGCCAGGGTAGCTTCGATAAGCAGCGCACACCAAGAAAATACCGCGCCCGAAGACTCGAGACGGTAATGGTGCACGGACGATTGACACTGCATGAATCGCTGATTATCACTCGTCCAATCGAGCTACGGCCTCGAGCCGGGTGTCGATTCGATCGAGCACGTCGAGTGGCTACACTGGAAGTCGTATGGAACTGCACCTGACGCCGGAAACTGAAGCGAAGCTGAACGATCTTGCTCGGCGTACCCGGCGTGGCGCCGACGAGCTGCTCGACGAAGCGGTCGACCACCTGGTCGCCTATAACGAGTGGTTCGAACGCAAGGTGCGCGACAGTCAAGCGGCCGTGTCTCGCGGGCAAACCGTGCCTGATGAAGAAGTGCGCACCTGGCTGGAAGCTAGGGAACGCCGGTAGACCCTTTCGTGCGAGTCGACTGGTCGGCGGCCGCGGTTGCCGATTTGAAGGCCATCGCGGAATGGATCGAGCAAGATCGCGGCCTTGATACAGCCAATCGAATAACCCGCGCAATCTACAACGCCGTTCAAGAGCTCCGAACGATGCCGTATCGCGGGCGCTATGGCCGACTTGGGGATACGCGCGAACTGGTCATTCCGCAGCTTCCGTACATTATCGTTTATCACGTTGTCGGAGAACGCCTCCTCATTCTCGATGTCCTGCACGCGGCGCAGCGATGGCCGTAGTGCATTCGGTAGCGCATTAGTCCCGGTCGTCGTTATTGCGGGTGGTACTCAGGCAAAGTGGTACTCGACCAAGTGGTACTCGACCATTGACACCCGCAAAATTCCTGATTATGATTCGTCCAATCCCGGGAACGGCGTGTTACTGAGCCGCGCGCCGTAGCAAACGGTTGTTCGCCGCTCGTTTCCGGACAGGAGGTTAGTCATGCGACGTGTTTTGCTCGCCGCCGTCGCGGCAGGCGCCCTTCACAACAGCACCTTCGCGCAAACAACGTTTGCCACCATCACAGGTCTGGTAACGGACCCACACGGAGCCGTGATGGTGGGCACCATCGTCACCGCGACACGAGTTGACAACAACTACGTCTACACGGCGAAGTCCAACGACTCCGGGTATTACTCGATTGGACAGCTGCTCGAAGGCGAGTACGTGGTGCGTGCCGAGGCGCCGGGCTTCAAAACGTTCGTTATCGAAAGCGTTCGCCTCGCCGACCAGGAGCTGCGCCGTCTCGATATCCGCATGGAGATCGGAACCATCGCCACTACTGTCGAAGTGAAGGGCGGCGCCAGCCTCATCGAGACAGAAAAGGCTCGCATCAGCGACACGAAAGACGCGAATATCATCAAGAACCTGCCGCTGAATCAGCGCTCGCTATGGGATTTCGTCGGCCAGAATCCCGGCATCGTCCAGGCTGCCAGCGGCACTGCCACGCGGCGTTTCTCGGGCAGCCGCAATAATCAGTCCGATGCGTCCGTCGACGGCATCACGATTAGCAACGGCCGCGACGGCACGCAAATCACTCCGCTCGTCAACTATGTCGAGAGCATGGCCGAGGTGCGTGTCGACATGGCAAACAACACGGCGGAATTCGGTGCGCTCGGGCAGGTCACGGTGATCTCGAAATCCGGGACGAACGAGCTTCACGGCAGCGCGTTCGATTATTATCAGACGCCGATCTTCGTCTCACGCAATCCGTTTGCAAGCTCCGGCAGCGCCGGCATTACGCACAGTCCGGGCGCAACCATCGGCGGCCCGGTTTGGTTCCCGCATCTCTACAACGGCAAAAACAAGACGTTTTTCTTTTTCTCCTACGAAACCACCCGAGGCAGCCAGGTTCACGATCTGGTGAATCCGACGGTTCCGCTTGCGAGCTGGCGTCAGGGAATCTTTACCAGCACCCCCGGCTCAGTCACCATTAAGAATCCGTTCGCCGCTGGGAGTCCAGCCTTTGCGGGAAACACCATTCCGACGGCGCAGTTGAATCCTGTCGCGCAGAAGATTCAAGACCTGTTCTATCCGCTGCCCAATTTCGGGAATACGAGCGTCTTTCAGAGCCAGAACTACCGGCAACTGCTGTCGCGCGAATTCGATCCGTCCATTTACTGGACCAGCCGCATCGATCACCGCTTCTCCGAGCGCGATTTCGTGTTCGGGCGCTTCACCTGGGCCAAGCAGTACACCCGGACATGGGACGACAATCTCCCGACTATTGGCCGCATCCAAAACGTGCGCGAGAATCAAGGCGCCAACATCTCCTACAGCCGTACCTTCCGGCCGAATCTGCTGAACGAATTCCGGTGGGGCTTTGCGTACAACGATCAGCCCCGCAACGGCGCGCAGAACGGGCCGGCTGTAGTTGAAGAACTCGGCCTGCAAGGTCTCGCTCCGAATCTGCCGGACGTCGCGGGCATCTTCCAGGTCGCCTGGAGCGGTCTGGGGCTCCAGAGCATTACGCAGCAGGTCTGGCGTCATCCCGGATTCAAGAACAAAGTATTCCAATTTCAGGACGACATGAGCTGGTTCCGGGGCCGACACACGCTGAAAGCCGGTTTCGTAGTTGCGCGCACGTATTACGCCGACGGCCAGGTCCCAACGGCCGGTTCGCTCGTAAGCGGGGGCTCCAACCTCTTCGGCAGCGCACAGTTCTCGAACAAATATACGGGTTTCGCGTATTCGGATTTTCTGCTCGGGATTCCAACCACCACGGCCCGTTCATTTCCAAACTTCGTGGATCACGAGCTGCGCTGGTCTTATGACCTCTTCATCACCGACGAGTTCAAATTCTCTCCAACGCTCACGTTCGATCTGGGCATGCGGTATGAGTTGCATCCCTCTGCGGTGAACACGGATGGTTACAACTCGATTTTCGATATCGGTAGTGGGAAGATCGTCGTCCCCGATGGGAGTATGTCGAAGGTCAGCGCTATTTTCCCGCAAAATTATGTCGGCATCGAAACTGCGTCCCAGGCCGGCTTGCCGAATTCGCTCGTGCGAACAGATAAAAACAATTTCGCTCCTCGAATCGGCGTAGCCTGGCGGCCGTTCGGGAACAACACGGTGTTCCGGGGCGGCTTCGGAATCTTCTACGACATCGTTCCGGAAACATCGGCGAGCAATAGCGTTCCGTTCGCGCTCGACCAACCTTCCTACACGAATCCAACGACGCCGAATGTCATTCTGCCGCTTGTTTATCCAAGCACAACGGCGGGACCGAGCACCGTTACTCTGCCCACCGCCGTCAACCCCGATATCAAGATCCCCTACAGCATGCAGTACAACGCCACCGTCGAGCATCAGCAAGGCAGCACGGCGTTCCGGCTGTCGTATATCGGCACCAATACCCGCCACGGCGATTACATGTACAACATCAATCAGCCGCTACCCAGCACGACACCCTACGTAAACAAGCCGCGTGCGTTTCCGGCGTATCCCGCGATCAATTATTTGACCAACGGAGCCGGGCATCAATACAACGCGATGACTGCGGAAGTGAAACGGCGCGGGGCTCAAGGGCTGACGTATCAACTCTCCTACACGCTCGCCCGCGACATCGGCGACCTCGAGCGCGGTCAGGCACCGGAAAACGCTTATGACCGCGCTCGCGAACGCGGCCCCTGGATTGACATCCCGACGCATACTGTGACCGGCAACCTGATCTGGGATGTTCCCGTCGGACGAGGTAAGCGCTTCTTATCGAATTCAAACGCCTTCGTGAATGTGTTGGCAAGCGGCTGGTCGACGTCGCTGATCTACACTTACCGGCGCGGCCGCTTTCTGTCGCCGCAGTGGACGGGCCCGGATCCGACGAATACCGCATTTACCAGCTCCACGACTCCAGCGAACGTGACGATACGTCCCGACATTCTGGTCGACCCGAATCTGCCGGCCGGTCAGCGCACGGTTAACGAGTGGTTCGATGTCAACGCATTTACTAAGCCGGCTGCGGGCCGTTTTGGGACGTCCGGACCGGGAGTCATCATCGGACCGCCGGTGAACGTCTGGGATGCCGGAATCTTCAAAGCGTTTCCGATCAAAGAACGGGTATCGATCCGGTGGGAGATAACGGCCATCAACGTTCTTAACCATCCGAATTGGTCCGATCCGAACACAAACATCAGCCAAACCGGAAATGCCGGAGTGATCAGCAGCGTCGGGAGTGCCGCCTCGAATGTGTCCGGTGCCGGGAATCCACTCGATCCTTCGGGAGCGCGCGCGTTCCGCACCGGTCTGCGCATCGAGTTCTAATTGGGTTCGTTTCGCAAAATGCCCTGGGTCGAGGGAAGTTCGTTTCGCAAAATCGGCGTAAGCCATTCATTTGAAACAATCGTGAAGCTCGCGCCGCCCGCGTTTTTCTCCCCATGCTAAACAACAAAGAGCATGCCTACGGAACCCGTGAAATCTGTCATGCTCGCCGGCCGCGGTCTCCTTCGCTGGCCCGGAGGCGAGGAGCGCGTTCATTACCGCGTGACCGTCGGCTTCCATAACGCGATCGAGAAGATCTGGATCGGCGCGTCGGTTCCGGAAATCCTCCACCGGCCTAGCCGCCATGGCGATATCTTTCTCCACATGCCCGAAGGCCGGAGACTGAAGCTCAAGGTTGCGCCGAACGGCCATCTCACACCCGATGGCCCACTCGAACGGAGCTTAGATGGACAGGGCTGGTGGCTCGACACTACTCCCTGGCTCCCGTTCGAAACGCCTGATCGCTATACCCTCGCAATGAGGGCTGGATCCGTTCAGATTTTTGAGTCGCACCAGAATCCGGAAGACGCCGAGGCAGCGTTTCACAAAAGCTGGCAAAACGTTGATGTCGCCGAGATCCGTCCGCCATTCGGTAGGCCCGTTCGCCTGAAGTGAATGTGCGTGCGGTAACTAGGCCGAGCGCGCTCCAGCCCGGCGATACCGGGGTTGTTGCGGCATCTCATCACGCCGATCGCGAAAAAATTTTCTCGCCCGGAATGAGGTATTTGCATCCATAATTCCGGGCGTATGATAGCGCTCATCATCAATCCTGAGATCGGGAAATCAATGTTGAACCCATCTCAGGAGAGCCCACGAATGAGCGTAGTCATCGCTTA
>JAFAQG010000602.1 GCA_019246575.1 Acidobacteriaceae bacterium | reverse complement strand
CAGGCCGCTCTCGAGACTCCTGCCCTTCGCGCTCACGATGCCCATGGTCACCGTGTGGTCATATCCGAACGGGTTGCCGATGGCGAAGCACAGGTCCCCAACTCGCGCCGCATCGGAGTTCCCGAGCGGAAGCGCGGGTAAGTCCTTCGCATCGATCTTCACGACAGCAACATCCGTTTGCGGATCCGCGCCCACAACCTTTGCGGTGAATTCGCGTTTGTCGAGAAGCGTCACCTTAACCGTGTTGGCCTTTTCCACCACGTGATTGTTCGTAAGAATATATCCCTCCGGATTGATGACCACGCCGGAGCCGAGCCCTCGCTCGCGCTGCGAGCGCGGCCGCTGCGTGCGTCCGTTTCCGCCGAAGAATTGCCGGAAAAACGGATCGGAAAAAAATGGGTTCTCGCCCTCTTGTTCGGACGCCTTAATGATTCGCGTCGAGCTGATGTTCACCACGGCGGGCGACGCCTTCTCGATAACGTCGGCAAACGAATTCGAGAGTCCCTCCAGCCGCTGGGTGTTCGTATCCGCTCGGGCCGTCACCGCTACCGGTCCGTTCGTGTGGGTCGCGACCGCGAACGCCGCGATCAGACCGCCGCCTATTGAAGCCGCTACCAGGGTGAGGATAGCTGTGGAGCGGCGAAACTGAATTGTGTTTGACATTTCCTCAAAACCTTCCTATTTGGCGGCTCGGACACCGTACTGTCAGCCGCGATTCCCTTTGTTTGACGCACTAAAATCTATTTCGATTCCCTCTGCTCGAGACTGTGGTTCGCCGGTCGCGGCGAATGGGCAGGTCTGGCTTAGACTGCCGCCGCCTCGGCCGGCTCCCGAGTTTCGGGCCGGAATGAGAGGCCAGAGCCGGCGCGATCGGCATCGATCACCACGGTCTGACCCTCCCGTACCTCTCCGCCCAGAATCTTCTTCGCGAGCGGAGTCTCTATTTCGCGCTGTATGGCACGCTTCAACGGACGTGCCCCATAGTTCGGATCGTAACCGCTGCGAACCAGCCGCGTGCGCGCCGTATCCGTTAATTCCAGAGTAATGTGCCGCTCTTCCAAGCGCGCTCGCAAAGCGGCGAGTTGGATATCCACGATCTGCTTCAACTGGTCCTCGTTGAGCGCATGGAAGACGATGATGTCGTCGAGCCGGTTCAGAAACTCGGGCCGGAAGGCCTGCCGTAATTCCGCCAGCACCGCGTCTTTCATCCGGCGATATTCCTCGCCTTCGAATGCGCCGCGGTAGTCCAGAATCCGGTGACTGCCGATATTGGACGTCATGATGACGATCACGTTCTTGAAATCAACAGTCCGCCCCTGGCCATCGGTCAGACGTCCATCGTCCAGCACTTGTAAGAGAGTGTTGAACACGTCGTGGTGCGCCTTCTCGATCTCGTCGAACAGCACCACAGAGTAGGGTCTCCTCCGCACGGCTTCGGTCAACTGTCCGCCCTCGTCGTATCCGACGTAGCCGGGAGGCGCTCCGATTAGCCGCGACACCGTGTGCTTCTCCTGATACTCCGACATGTCGATGCGCACCATCGCACGCTCGTCATCGAACAGGAACTCCGCCAAGGCTCGCGCGAGCTCAGTCTTGCCAACGCCCGTGGGTCCGAGAAAGAGGAAACTGCCGATCGGCCGCTTCGGATCTTTCAATCCCGAGCGCGCCCGGATCACGGATTCCGCCACTGCAAGCACGGCTTCGTCCTGCCCTATAACTCGCTTGTGCAACTCGTCCTCGAGCGCGAGCAGCTTCTTCATCTCGCCTTCCAGCAGCTTCGAAACGGGCACGCCCGTCCAGCGGCTCACAACTTCGGCGATGTCTTCTTCGTCCACCTCTTCTTTCAGCAGCCGCGTCGCACCCTGCTTGCCCGAGACACGGTCCTCCTCGGCCTTGAGCTGCCGCTCCAATTCCGTCAAACGGCCATACTTCAGCTCCGCCGCTTTGTTCAGGTCATAGGCGCGCTCGGCTTGAGAGATCTGAACTCTGACGTTCTCGATTTGCTCGCACAGAGCCCGCACGCGCTGCACGCCTTCTTTCTCGCTTTGCCACTGCGCCTGCAGCGCTGCCGACTGCGTTTTCAGCTCGGCCAGCTCTTTCTCGATGCGCGTCAGGCGTTCCTTCGATACCGCGTCCGATTCTTTTTTGAGCGCCTCGCGCTCGATCTCGAGCTGCATGGTTCGCCGCAAGATCTCATCGAGCTCGCTCGGCATGGAGTCGATTTCAGTCCTAAGCTTGGCGGCTGCTTCGTCTACCAGGTCGATCGCCTTATCGGGCAAAAACCGGTCCGTGATGTAACGGTTCGACAGAACCGCAGCAGCGACCAGAGCCGTATCTTTGATGCGCACACCGTGATGCAGCTCGTACCGCTCCCGCAATCCGCGCAGAATCGAAATCGTATCTTCGACCGAAGGCTGATCCACGAACACGGTTTGGAAACGCCGCTCGAGTGCCGCATCTTTTTCGATGTGCTTACGGTATTCGTCCAGAGTCGTCGCGCCGATGCAATGGAGTTCGCCGCGGGCCAGCATGGGTTTCAGCAAGTTGCCCGCGTCCATCGCACCTTCGGCTTTACCGGCGCCCACGACCGTGTGCAGTTCGTCGATGAACAGAATAATGCGGCCCTCAGAAGACTGCACTTCTTTTAAGACAGCCTTCAACCGCTCTTCAAATTCGCCGCGGAACTTGGCTCCCGCAATGAGAGCGCCCATATCGAGCGCAACGACTTGTTTGTCCTTTAAGCCTTCGGGAACATCGCCGCGAACGATTCGCTGCGCGAGCCCTTCGACAATGGCCGTTTTCCCGACTCCCGGCTCCCCAATCAATACGGGATTGTTCTTTGTGCGCCGCGAAAGCACCTGAATGACGCGCCGAATCTCGTCATCACGCCCGATCACCGGATCGAGCTTTCCTTTAGACGCCATGTCCGTCAGGTCGCGGCCATATTTCTGTAGTGCCTCGTAAGTGGCCTCCGGGTTTTGGGTCGTTACCCGCTGGTTGCCGCGCACTTCCAGCAACGCCTTCATTAGCCGGTCGCGAGTCAGTCCGAAGTCTCGCAACAGTTTGCCCGAGGCGCCCTGGTCGTCGGCAATCGCCAGCAGCAAATGCTCAATCGAAACGTACTCGTCTTTGAGACGCTTGGCCTGCTCTTCGGCCTTATTCAGCGCCTGCGAGAGGCGCGCCGTGATGTACACTTGATCCGGCGATGTGCCGGCCCCGCTCACCTTGGGAAGCTTTTCAATCTCCTTCACGAGCCGGCTATGCAAATTTTCGAGTGGAACATCGGCCCGCAGCAAAATGGAAGGCGCGAGCCCGCCCTCCTGCTCGAGCATGGCCAGGAGGAGATGTTCAACGTCTACCTGCTGGTTGCCGTACTCGATGGCCTTCGATTGCGCCTGCCGGACCGCTTCCTGCGATTTCTCGGTCAGCCGATTGAAATCCATATTCTTAACATTCCCTCGTTACTAAGATAACGCTTGAGTCACTTCGGATGCAATAATCTTAGTCTGCTAGGCTCAATGTTTTCAGGACGGGCTGATCTCCGCCGGTGACGGGGTTCGTTTGGTAAAATCCCCGTATCTTGCTCAAAATAGGTGCTTCCGCCCGGCTCCTCACTTGCTCTCTGCTGCTTACGGATTCCGCATGCCCATGGTGGGAAACCGGTCACGAAACCGTCGCCCGGATCGCCGCCGCGCACCTCACTCCTGCCAACCGCACCCGAGTGGCCCATATTCTGGATGTCACCGATACTCCGGAAGCCGTCAGCCAGGCGCTCGCGAAAGCCTCGCTTTGGGCTGACGAGACCAAGGCCGAGACGAAGACTGGCGACTGGCACTTCATCAACCTCACCCTCCAGGATGAAAAATCGGCCATCCCGCGGCGCTGTCCCGACGAAAATTGCGTTACCGCGCGCATCCGCATCTTCGCCGGCGAGCTCACGTCGCACTCAAACGAACTCGAGGCCCTCCGGTACCTCGTTCATTTCGTCGGGGACGTCCATCAGCCACTACATACGATTTCGGACGCCGACGAGGGCGGCAACTGCGAGCACCTGGATCCGCCCGTTGGCCGCGCCCGGAATCTGCACGCACTGTGGGACGGCGAGATCATCAACGACCTCAACCCGGATGATAAATCCCTCGCGACCGATCTGATGCGGGACATCCGGACACAGAACCTGGCGCATTCGCTAAGCGGCGGCAGCCCGGACGACTGGACCTGGGACTCCCATGAGCTCGCAGTCGAGGACATTTACCACAAGCTGCACATCCCGACGGAGCCCGTCATTTTCCCCGCGAATTGCGATGCAGCGCCGGTCGAGATCAGAGATTTCAAACCGGCTGTCGATGCCCTTTACGTGGATTCGATGAAGCCGGTCATACGCATGCAGCTGATCAAGGCAGGCCTGCGGCTCGCGCGTTTGCTGAATGACTCGCTTTAATTGACTCTGCAGAACACGCAATTTGCGAAACGAACCCAATTCAGCGGCTGCGTGAACGAATTTTCAACAACATACGGCGATTTTACGAAACGAACTCCCCTTCGGGGGACAAA
>JAFAQG010000598.1 GCA_019246575.1 Acidobacteriaceae bacterium | reverse complement strand
ATCTCCACCTCCAGCGCTTCCAGGCGGGAGACACACGAGTCACAGGCTAATATGTGGGTCTCGACCGCTTCTAGTTCTTCCCCTTCGGCTTGATTGAGAAGGAACCGCTCGAGCGTTTCCTCAACCGGATGTTCGAGATAAGTGTTTTGCATTGCATTTGCGGGAACTGAATCCGCTCTCCTATCCATCAGCCAATTAGTGCTTGTCACCCGGTATTGGTTCTCACGAAGACTGAGAAAATTCCGCTACTCGTCAGTTTTTTCCGGCCTATCTCACCAAACTTCGCTTTAGCCCTTGATTTGAGGAGCCGGAATTGCGTTTCGGTCAGAGCCATCTCGCGGCAGATCTGTTCCTGGGTCTGCTCCTTCAAGTAGAAGCGCACCAGGATGTCGCGATCGCGTTCGGAAAGAGCGGCCAAGGCGCTCTTCATCAGCTCCGCCTTTTCCTTGATCATAGCTTCCTGTTCGGGGTTTTGTTTCCGGTCCGCGACGGTGACGCCGGACTCGAGATCGGTCTGTTCGCGGCGGGTGTGAACAGCGGTTTCGATGTAGGCAGCCACTTGCCGCCGCACCACGGTGCGGACGAAACCCATGAGGCGTTCGGGTTCTCGTAGATCGCCACGTTTGATTGCGTTAACCACGATGAGGAACGTATCGTGAACTTTGTCTTCCAGCTCTTGGGGCCCCAACTGCCGGCAGAGGTAATACCGAATACCGCGGCTGAAGAGCTTGTAGAGCTGTTCCATGCCGGCGTCCTCGCCGGCCTTTACCTGCGCGACTAGACCAGCCCAATCGACTGCCGCAGGTCCGGCGTTCGCCTTTTCAGCGGCTTGGTCCGCTTCGGCGGCCGCTTGCGTCGCCTCGGGTGGCGGCGGACTTGTTGATCGTTGGGTCGCGAACATCGAGGATTACTCCTTAGAAATCAGAGAATATGCTGCCCAGAAGGAGGGCGAGGCTGTGTAATTGCCAGCACGCTGCATCTGCACTTGTGTCTGCTGCAGCGCGGCTGCCGCACGCGTTGCCAGGTTGCCGGGAGCACCCGCTTCCGCCTGAAAGCGACTGTAGAAAGTCGAAAAGAATCGGCCAGAGTCGTCTGGGGTGGGCCACGCGCTCACAACGACAGCGGATGCACCGGCAAGCAGCCAGGCGCGGCTCAATCCCATCAATCCGGCGCTGGGCAGGTTTTCACCCTGCTGAGATGAACAGCCGCTGAGCACGACCAGGCTTCCGGGTACCCTAAGGGCCGCGATGTTTTCCTTCGTAAGCAGTTCCGGAATGTTGTCGGGGGTCATGGTGAGCGCGAGCGCTGCCTGCTCCGATGCTTGGGTGTGAGCGCCGGAGCGGTCTTCCGCTTCGGGGCTAACCACATGCACGGCGAAATGGATCACCTCCGGCCGGCTTGCGAGGGCGTTACGCAGATTGACGCCCGAAGCCTGCGCGCCGGTGAAGATTTGAGGGTTGCTGATGCCGCTCGATTTCGCGCCTGACCGGACCTCCCGTTCGCTGCCGACAAGGCGCGCGAGTGTTATGGATGCCGTACTGCCGTCGTGCCACGCAGGCAGAAGACTGAATGTGTGCTGGCGGCGCGAGTCTGCCAGATTGTAGATCGGATCGGCGATTCCGACGAAGCCGCGCTGAGGCTCCGGCGGCTTCGCATCCGTCAGCAACAGTTCGCTCGGCACGAACCGTAATGTGTGATGGTTGATCAGCGCGGTCTGCCGTTGCCCAGAGATGTCCGGCAGAGAAGAAAAAGGCACGCTGTCGAGCAATGCTCCATCGGCCGCGATTAGCCAATCCGGCTTTTCCGCGATTCGGCCTTTAAGCTGCCCGAGAAGTTCACGGCTCAGAACAGTTCCTTCCGGGCTGCCCGCCGAAGCGCGGCGGACCGCATCCGAGAAGGCTTTCGCGTGCGCGGCGATGGTTTCTCCAGCCGGGAGTTCGTACAAATGCACCTGGTCATCTGTTACGGTCCACAGAAACGACCTCTGTTTGCCGAGACAAAAGCTAAGCAGCAGCTCAGATTTACGGAGGCTGAGCTGTATCGACTTTAATGAATTCCTGGAAAATTGATTTTCTGCGGAATTAAGGGCATTCTTCTGGCGCAAGCCGATCTGATTTTCGAGGTCCGCCAGCTCGAGCCTGATCTGCTGCAATTTCGCAGCGTTAAGTTGGGCTTCCTTTGGCGTCTGTGCCAGTGTGACGCGCGCCTGAGTCGTCTGCAGATTCGAAAGCAGCTCGAAATACTGCGGCGGAAGGCGCAATTCGCGCCCGAGGGTGGACAGCGTCTGTTCACGGAGGCTCGAAGCGCGATTTTCCGCAAGAACTTCGAGTGCCTGGCGCGCGAGAACGGGGTCGTGCCGTTCTATTGCGAGTTCGGCCGCGAGTTCGGTGTAATCCTGATAAACCGAGTGGAGCTGAACAACCGTACTGGTATTGGTTGCATCTCCCGGCAAGGCTTCACGTCGCCACGAATCGGCCAGATCTACTGCGCGGCGGAAACTTGCAAGCCCTTCCGAAGTCCGGCCGAGAGCAACAAGAATCTCGCCTTTTATATAAACGGGCCAGCATTGCGGAATGGTAGAGAAATGAGAACTGCCGGAAGCAAATACCTCGTCCAGCAGCTTCAATGCTTCGGGATACTTTTCTTGCTTATATGCAAGTTCGGCCAGATTCAAAGTTGTGAGGCCGAGCCCGTCACGGTCGTGCATCTGGAGCCGGAGGCGTCGGGCCGCGGAAAGCGCTCTATCCGCTCCCGCCAGATCGCCGGCATCGAGAAGATCTTTCCCAAGATGATCCTGGGCCATGGCTTCTTCGGCCGTGAGACCTGCCGATTCCGCCACGGAGATGGCCTCTTGGAATGCCGCAGCAGACTGCTGTGGATGGCCGAGAGCCGCTTGGCTCTCACCGTAATTTTCCAGCGCCCTTGCAAGATAGTCCTTGCGCCCGGACCGCTTCAAAAGCGCAACGGATTCGCTTGCTTCCTGCGCGGAAAGCAGGTAATCGCCAACCTGGAAGTAAACAGTTGCCTTGTTATTGGCGCTTGCGCCGGCGAGAGTGTCATCATTTGCCTCAAACGCCAGCTCACGCGCGTCATCGGCTGACTCTAACGCTTGCCGGTAGCGGAAAAGGCGAATATAAGAACCGCTCGCAAGCAGCAGCGCTCTCGCCTGCTGGCGCGAATCGCCGGTCGCGCGCGCAACCTCGGCAGCGCGCTCGAACGTTCGTACAGCGTCAGCATAGCGGGCATGGCTACGCTCGCCCAGGCCCTCAGAGACGAGGGAATCGAAAGCGCGGTTTGTTGATTCTCGTTGAGCAGAATCCGCGAGTGGCGAACTCCCATGCAAAAAACAGAGCAGGCTCAACGCTCGTGCCGTCGGCAGGAGCAACGTGGCAGTCGTCCGCCCGACTGTTCTCAGAAATGGCAGAGTAGTACTGGAGCGAAAACTGATTCTCTTCGTACTGTACCATTGATACGAACGCGCAACCAAAGTATGTTTTACTCGGTTGCGCGTTGCGTTTGAGAACTCGTGCCGAAGGCTCACACCTTCTTAAACAGCCGAGTTACCCACGGCGTGGGACCCGGCCGCGGTACCCCGAACCTTAGAGGCCGAGAGCGGCGCGGACTGCGCTGATGATCGCGTCGATGATGATAGGCTCGTGTCCGGTGCAGAAGAAGGAGAAAATGTGCATTGGGTGAGGTCCCTTTCGCACACGAAGTTACCGGCTGCACGCGCGTTTTTACCGGGTAAAAATTACCTAAGTCGGTAAAAACGAAAGAGAAAGAATTTTCCCGATTTTTGTGACTGGGGAGTGAGGGTGGCCCCGGCGGGCTTCACTGTTCAACGCCGGAGTAGAGACGGACCGCCGAATGGCCGTTGACGTCCGCCTCCGCTATACTCGTTAAAGCCCTACCATCCTGTAGGGCGGTGACCCTGTCCAAGACTCCGAGCCGGTTCTGAGACCGGCTGTCAGTGCGTTAGCACTGCCGAGCAACCTAGCGAAACCAATGTTCGACAACTTATCCGACAAACTGCAGCGGGTGTTTAAAAACCTGCGCGGCGAAGGAAAATTGACCGCGGCCAACATGGAAGAAGCGCTGCGCGAGATTCGTGTGGCGCTGCTGGAGGCCGACGTTCACTTCAAAGTCGTTAAGCAGTTCATCGAGCAGGTGAAGCAGAAGGCCATGGGCGAAGAAGTTTTGACCGCTCTATCGCCCACTCAGCAGGTCGTGAAGATCGTTCGTGACGAACTAACGAAGATGCTCGGGAGCCATCAATCGAGGCTGCGGTTTGGGAACGAACCGCCTAGCGTCGTGCTGATTGTGGGACTCCAGGGCTCGGGGAAAACGACCAGCGCCGCCAAGCTGGCACGGTTCCTGGCCAAAGAGGGATCGAAGCCTCAGTTGGTGTCGGTCGACGTGTACCGTCCGGCGGCACGCCACCAGTTGAGTGTTCTGGCGAAGAACGTCGGCACACCGATTTACGACGGGACTGCGGAGGAGACGAAGCCACTTGAACTCGCGCGGTCGGCCCGCCGCGAGGCGATGCAGACCGGACGCGATGTGCTGCTCGTGGACACTGCGGGACGGCAGCACATTGACGATCAGCTCATGCAGGAGCTGCACGATCTCAAGGAAGCACTCAACCCGACCGAGATCCTGTTCGT
Organism: Acidobacteriaceae bacterium; assembly: GCA_019246575.1. The sequence goes on along the minus strand of JAFAQG010000598.1, from coordinate 5,096 downwards.
CGCCGATGCCATGACCGGCCAGGACGCGGTGCGCTCCGCGGATGAGTTTCATAAGCGGCTCGGGATCACGGGCGTGATTCTCACGAAGATGGACGGCGATGCGCGTGGCGGTGCTGCGTTGTCGATACGATCCATCACGGGGCAGCCGCTGAAATTTGTTGGTGTCGGCGAAAAGACCGACGCTCTCGAGGCTTTTTATCCAGACCGTGTCGCCTCGCGCATTCTCGGCATGGGCGACATGCTTTCGCTCATCGACAAAGTACAGCAGACGCTTGATGAGAAGACCGCCGAGAAGATGCAGGAGAAGCTCCTCGGAGACGAGTTCACGCTGGAGGATTTCCGAGATCAGATCAAACAGGTTCGGAAGCTCGGCTCGCTCGGCGGTCTGCTCGAGATGATGCCCCAGATCGGCCCGCTGAAAGATCTGAAGGTGAGCAAAGACGATTTAGACGAGAGCAAGATCGACCGCGTGGTGGCGATCATTGATTCGATGACGCCGAAAGAGCGTCGGAATCACATGATCATCAACGGTTCGCGCCGGCGGCGTATCGCGAAGGGAAGCGGCACGACCGTTCAGGAGGTCAACAATCTTCTGAAGGAATATGCGCAGGCGCGTAAAATGATGAAGAGCTTGACCGGCCAGATGGGCTTTCTCGGAAAAAAGATGGCTAAGCTGAAGCTGCCCGGGCTGCCCGGTTTTTGAAAGCTATCGCCGATAAAGCTCAAGCCGCGGCACATTTTGCAACAATAGGAAAGAAAAAGAAAAGGTCACGATGTTAGCAATTCGCCTGGCGCGTTTTGGCGCGAAGAAAAAGCCCACTTACCGGGTGGTGGTGATTGAGAAGGAACGGGCGCGGAACAGCCGTTCGGTGGAGGTGGTCGGTTTTTACAATCCGGTTGCGAAGCCGGCGCAAATCCAGCTGAATCATGAGCGCATTAGTCACTGGTTGAAGAACGGCGCGCAGCCGTCCGACACAGTGACCCGCCTGCTAAAGAACAATCCTGCGCAGCAGCCCGCGGCGCTCGCTTAAAGCGGCGTAGCTTCTTTGGAAGCTCGAAGGATCGCCGGGTTTCGGCGCACATAGAAGGCCAACATGAACGACAGTAACGGCGTGAAGACGCTGGTAGAAGATATCGCCAAGGCGCTAGTAGACGTGCCTGCAAGCGTGGTGGTGAATGAGGTGTCCGGAGAGCACGCAACCGTTTTCGAACTGCGGGTAGCGGAAGGAGATCTGGGCAAGATCATTGGCAAGCAAGGCCGCACGGCGCGTTCTATCCGCACTTTGCTCGGCGCAGTCGGCACCAAGCTGAATCGCCGCTTCTCGCTTGAAATCCTCGAGTAATCGCATAGAGCCATGGACACCGGGAGGGTTGTTATCGCTGAAATACTGCGTCCCCGAGGCAACCGTGGCGAATTGCTGGCTCGATCGCAAACCGATGTCCCTGGAAGGTTTGAAAATCTCAGGACCGCGCGTGCACGGCTAAGGAACGGGACCGACGTTCCCGTCGAGTTCACGCACGTTTGGCCGCATAAAGAAAATTGGGTTCTGAAGCTGGCCGGCGTGGATTCCATCAGCGCCGCAGAGCAGTTTCGAGGCGCGGATCTTTGGGTACCGTTCGGCGAGCGCGCAAGATTGCCCGAAGGCGAATTCTTCCAGACAGACCTGATTGGCTGCGCCGTTGTCGATCGGAACAGGGGAAAGCAACTGGGCAGGCTTGACGCTTGGCAGCAATATGGCGGGCCACCGCTCATGGAATTAAGCATGAACGGAAAACAGGTGCTCATTCCGTTCGTTAGCGCGATGTGCAATGTGGATCTGGAAGCGCGGGCAATTACTGTCGATTTGCCGGAAGGCCTTTTGGATTTGTAACGCGCGGGCGTGCCCCGATTCGCTCCCATGAGATTTCACATCCTCACGATCTTTCCGGAATTCTTCGCCGGGCCATTTGATTACGGCGTGATCCGGCGCGCACAGTCGTCCGGCCGTTTGGAAATCTCTATCCACGATCTGCGACACTGGACATACGATCGCCACCGGACGGTTGACGACCGGCCATTCGGGGGCGGCGAGGGTATGCTTCTGAAGCCGGACCCGATCTTTCAGGCGGTAGAAACGATCGTGCCTCACAGAACCGAGCGGCAGAAGGTTGTTCTTCTGTCTGCGCAGGGCCGCCGCTTTGAGCAGGAAATGGCGCGAGATTTCGCAAGATGCGAAGAGCTGGTCCTGATATGCGGCCGCTACGAAGGCGTCGATGAGAGGGTGGCGAAGTATTTGGCCGACGAGGAAGTCTCGATCGGAGACTTTGTTTTGAGCGGCGGCGAATTGGCTGCGGCGGTGATCGTGGATACGGTCGCGAGGCTTCTGCCTGGTGTTCTGGGTAACGAAGAGTCGTCGCGGAATGAAAGCTTCAGTGAAGAGAGCGAAGGAATTTTGGATTGCCCGCAGTACACTAGGCCGGCGGAGTTCCGCGGCTGGAAAGTGCCCGATGTGCTGCTGGGCGGCAACCACGAGGAGATCAAGCGCTGGCGCCGGGCCGCATCGCGCGAAAAAACGGAGCGGCTTCGACCCGATCTGATCGGCGGCCGCCATGAATAGGTAACAAACATGCAAAACGCACTTGTCAGCAAATTCATCAGTAAGAATTTCCGCGCGACGGCGCATCCGGAGTTCCGTCCGGGCGATACGATTCGCGTACACGTCAGGATTAGAGAAGGCGACAAGGAGCGTTTGCAAGCCTTCGAAGGGACCGTCATAGCGCGCAAGAACACCGGAATGGGCGAAACCATCACGGTTCGAAAGGTGAGCTTCGGCCACGGTGTGGAGCGCATTTTCCCCGTTCATGCTCCGGTCATAGATCACATCGATGTGGTACGCACCGGGCGCGTTCGGCGAGCGAAGCTGTACTATCTGCGCAATCTCAAGGGCAAGGCTGCCCGCCTGCGAGAGCGCGAATAGCCGCTCTGCTCCGCGCGCCGTGGCTCAGGGTGGTGACGGAAAGCTCGAGTCCACACGCCGCAAAACGCCGGGCGGCGGTAGCACCTCTATTCGCTGCGTCAGCTCGTACGAACGCATCGCTCGCGAACAGGGCTTCACTCGAATAGCCGGCGTGGACGAAGTCGGCCGGGGCTCACTTTTCGGTCCGGTTTTTGCGGCCGCCGTCCTACTCGACCCACTCCGTCCCATTCGCGGCCTGCGTGATAGCAAAATTCTCGACGCGAAGACGAGAGCCGAGCTCGTCGAGCACATCAAGTCGCGTTGCATTTGCTGGGCTGTCGGCGGCGCAGACGTCTTCGAGATAGATCAGATCAACATTCTTCAGGCCTCGCGCCTCGCAATGCGGCGAGCCGTTGAGGCGCTTTCGCTTGCACCCGATTATCTGCTGATCGATGCAGTCACGGTTGATTTACCGCTAATGCAGTTGCCGCTCATCGATGGCGACGCGCGCTGCCGTGCAATCGCTGCGGCGTCGATCATCGCCAAAGTACACCGCGACAACTGTCTAAACGAGTGGGACCGGGTGTTTCCGCAATACAATCTTGCCGCAAACAAAGGTTACTCGACACCGGATCACAAGCGCGCGCTTCGCAAGCACGGCCCGACACTGCTGCACCGTTTTAGTTTCGAGCCGGTGCGCGCAACCAGCATCAACGTGCATTGGACGGGGTATATAACGGACCCGCCGAGTCAGGGCGAACTCTTCGATGCCGCAGGAGTGCCATCACAGCTTGAGGTCCCGCGAGATCTTACGTCTGTCGAAAGCACATCAGTTCAGATGGACGACGAATTGCCGCCCCATGCCGCGAGGGCGGGCGAATGAGCACCGAGACGCCGCATGCGACTGCTGAGCCAGCGGCAAGGAACGAGAACTCGGGACGGCTGCAGCACTGGCACCGCCGCGTTTTGGGGTTCTCTCTGGTTATCTTCGCGCTCGAGCTAGGTTTGTTCCTGTTTATTCTGCCGTGGCGTCCCGAATGGAATTCGAACTGGCTTCCGGCGCATTCGCGCGAGTGGTCGTGGCTTTGGCTCAGCCGCTACTTCAGGGGGGCAGTCAGCGGTTTGGGATTGCTGAACATTTACATCGCGTTCGCGGAGCTCATTAAACAACTACGATCTCTGTTCCGACCGCCGGCCCGGTAAGGCACAGGGTCGCACGTGTCTTACCGAAGACTAGGCCATAACCGCGGTTTCTTCCACAACAAGACGACAGCTCCGGCGACACTCATGGCTGCAATTCCAAGCGGCTTGCGATTGAGGTCGAACCAGCTCTGCAGGCTGCAATCTTTCGCCTGTTCCGTAAAAATTCCGTGTGCGGCATATGGTCCGGGCACCGGTTCGAAGAGATTATCGGGACGGCTGTCCGACACCGGTTCGGAGGTCTGCTGGGAATCGTAGCCGTGCCGGCCTAGATACCGGTCCGCAACACCGGGAAGTATGTCCTGGCCGTAGATGGCTTTTACTGTCGGACCACCCACAAAAATCTCACGTCTTCGATGATGAGCGGCATAATAGACGGCCCTTGCTGCCACTTCCGGCGTGAAGATGGGCGGCACCGGCTGAGGATGGCGCCGAAGCCGCGTGCGGCACCAGCTAAATTGCGGTGTGTTCATCGCAGGCAGATGGACGACGGTGATGTGAACGTGGCTGCGGTTGTGAATCAGCTCACATCGTATTGAGTCCGTGAACCCGACGATGGCGTGTTTGGCGCCGCAATAGGGCGATTGCAGTGGTATCGAACGGTACGCGAGCGCGGAGCCGATCTGCACAATCGTCCCGCGGTCGCGCGGTAACATCCGCTTCAACGCTGCCATCGTGCCGTAGACAAATCCCAGATACGTTACCTCTGTCGCGCGTTTGAATTCGTCGGGCGTGATGTCCGTAAAGGGCGCGAAGATGGTGGTCATCGCATTGTTGACCCAGATGTCAATCGGGCCGAGTTCGTATTCGACCGAATCGGCGGCCTTCTCGACATCGTCCCCGTTTGCGACATCGACAGAGAGAGGCAGAGCTCTACCGCCTTGCTCCTCGACTTCTTTTTTCACACTGTCGAGCCGCTCCCGGTCACGGGCGATCAGGCCGATGCGGGCTCCGCGCCGT
>JAFAQG010000527.1 GCA_019246575.1 Acidobacteriaceae bacterium | reverse complement strand
AGCGAATACAAGTAACGAACTGTTTCGGCGTAGGTCACAAGCGGTCCGGCTATTTCTTTCCTGTCTGCGCCAGCAGTGGCTGAATCAGGTGAAACACATCTTGGGCAACAATTTTGTTTCCTTCTCCGCTCGGGTGAATGCCGTCGGGCTGCATCATGTCGGAGTGGCGGTAAACGTCGACAAGTAAGAACGGAATCAAACGGAGGCTGTATTTCTTTGCAAGATCAGGAAAAATCGCGGTAAATGACGTGACGTATTCCGCGCCGTAGTTGGGCGGCAGAGTGATGCCGGCAAGCACCAGAGGGATATTCGCCTGCTTGAGCCGCAGGATCATCTGTTCGAGGTTCGCTTTGATCGCTTCCACGGGAACGCCGCGCAACCCGTCGTTACCGCCAAACTCGAGGATAACCAGCGCCGGATGCGCTGCAATGACATTCTCGATGCGCGCTAACCCATCCGTAGTCGTATCACCCGCCACGCCTTGGTTCTCGACACGATAGCGATAACCATGGTCGTCCAAGACACGCTGCAGCTCAGCCGGGTAGCTGTTTTGAACTACGCCCGCTGTAAGGCTATCCCCAAAGGCGACGATCACCGGACGGGCTGCGTTGCCGGTCGGCTTTGCTGTCGATTGCGAACTGGAACTCTGGTCTGAGTTTGCGCGTTCTTTTTCATTAGAGAGTTGCGACTCTCGATTCGAGCGGCTGCCACAACCGGGTGCGAGTACGACAATGCCGAGGCAAGCTGCAAAAATGACAGTAAAGCTACGTCTCTCCACTTCTCCAAGATTGACATGTTCCCGCCCGAGAGTGCTCTTCGATGACCGCACCGGACATCATTGAAGTCCTACAGGTCTCAAAAACCATACAGAACGCGGCAAACCGCGTCGAGATTCTGCGAGACGTGACCTTCTCCGTGCCCGCCGGTCAGTTTCTGGCGATCATGGGCGCATCCGGAAGCGGGAAGAGCACGCTGCTCGGTTTGATGGCGGGGCTGGACAATGTCTCATCCGGACGAATCGCACTCGACGGCATCGACATCACCAATCTGAACGAAGACGATCTGGCGCGTCTGCGCGGCCGGAAGATTGGGTTCGTTTTTCAGTCGTATCAGCTCGTCCCCACTCTCACGGCGGAAGAAAACGTCTTGCTACCAGCCGAGTTGAGCGGCATCAATGGCGATATCCGAGGTCGTGCGAAGGATTTACTCGATCGCGTGGGTCTTGCAAACCGTGCCCGGCACTATCCCGTTCAACTATCGGGTGGCGAGCAGCAGAGAGTCGCTCTGGCTCGTGCATTCATTACTCAGCCGCCCATCCTCATGGCCGATGAGCCCACAGGAAACCTCGACAGCGCCAACGGCCAGCACGTCCTCGATCTGCTTGTGCAATTGAATCGTGAAGAGAAAACGACACTCATCCTGGTGACGCACGACGGGCGGCTTGCCGGGTATGCGGATCGTATCATCACGCTTCGTGACGGGCGCATACTCAGCGACCAAACAGCAGCTCGGGAAGTGGAAGTCTGACGTGTTTGTCGCAACCGCATCCAAGATCGCCGCCCGCGAGCTACGCGCCTCGCCCGCGAAATTCTTGTTCGTCATCGCCGCGGTCGCTATCGGTGTAGCGGCGCTGAGCGGTGTCAAAGGTTTTGGTTACGCGTTCAAAGGCATGCTGCTGCGTAATGCGAAACAGTTGATTGCGGCCGATCTGCAGGCACAGATGTGGGCTGTACCCAGCCCGGCACAGATTCAGCGAATTGTGCAGCTAGGTCGCGAATATGGCTCCATGACCCGTGTCACTGAGACCATCTCGATGAGCGGCTCGTCGCGGCAGAAAATACCGCAGATGGTGGCCATCAAAGCGGTCGACGCCCGCCTCTATCCCTACTACGGAGCGCTCGGCCTCGATCCGAACCGGCCCTTGTCCGATCTTCTCTGCAACGACGAATCTGTCGTGGTTACTCCTGAGCTCCTCGTCCGTTTGCGCGTTCATCGGGATGACTACATACGGATCGGCGGCAAGAACTTTCGAATCACAGGGACGCTTACCGCGGAGCCCGACAGACTGGCTTCGGGCTTTGGTCCCGGTATGCGTGTGTTGATGACGCGTGAAGGATTCGATCGCACCGGTCTTATCCAGTACGGGAGCAGAGCGGCGCAACGGTTCCTTTTCAAACTGAACCCCGGGGTCGATCTCGACGAGATTAAACGCAAGGTGAAGGCGATCTTTCCCCATGCGTTTCTGAGCGATTATCGCGAAGGCAGCCCCGTCATTGGCAGAGCCATCGACAATACGACTACGTTTCTCAGCCTCATTAGTTTAATCGCGCTCATTGTCGGCTCGCTCGGTGTGGCGATGGCCATGTACTCTCACCTGCAGCAACGGATGGACACCATTGGCGTGATGAAGGCCATCGGCGCGCGTACGAGTCAGGTCATGCAAATTTATGTTATCCAGACACTCTGGCTTGGCCTTGCGGGAGCTCTGATCGGAATCGGAATCGGAGCCCTGGTCCAGAAGTCGTTTCCGATCCTCATTCAGCGCGTATTCTCTCAGCTACCCGAAGTGCCTTGGGACTGGTCGTTCAGCTTCGAAGGCATGGCATTGGGTGTTCTCGCGACGCTGTTGTTCACTCTGCCGCCGCTGCTCGGGATTCGAAATCTTCGTCCCAACCTGGTATTCCGGCGAAATATCGATGATGCCGCCGTCGGCGGCCGGAGGCAATGGCGCGCCACGCTACCGGCAATTGCAGGTGCAGCCCCGATGATATTGGGCTTCACCGTCATTGCCGTGTGGCTAAGCGATTCCTGGAAGATGGGCCTGTACTTCGTCGGGGGCCTTGGCGCGAGTATCCTGTGCCTGGGCGGCCTTGCCGCAGTCCTGTTTCTAGCGTTGCGGCACGTCGTAAGCACTTGGGGTGCGACGCTGCCTGCATCGTTTCGGCACGGATTCGCAAATATCTACCGGCCGGGAAACCAGGCAAGATCGGTACTCGTGGCGCTGGGCGTGGGGGTCATGTTCACGCTCAGCACCTATCTGCTGCAACGCACCGTGCTCCAGGAGGTAGTAAGCGAAGGTCCGGGACGCGAGGGCAACCTTTTTCTTCTCGACATTCGAAACGCGTCGGAAGTGTCGCGCGTCGTCGAATCGCAGCCGGGC